>CAMFEN010000001.1 GCA_945949375.1 uncultured Bacteroidales bacterium
TACAAAAATTTTCAAATAAAAAGTTTTTTTAGATAGCAGCATCTCTACATCTTTGCGGCACATGTTCTCCGGCATTAAGCACAACGCCTGCTCCGCATAGCGAACGGGCTCACCATCGTACTGCTCCACCTCGGTCATGTACATACAGAGATTATAAACGAAGGAATTGGGAATGTGCAGCGCCATTTGTTCAAGAATAGCCTGCTTACGCGCCGTGCGCCCATAGGAGCCGGTCAACATATCCACATATCGCGCCGCCTCAAACGCCTGCTGCCACGCATGCTCATCATTGGTGGAAAGGGCGGCTTGCTGCTGCCACAAGCGTTGTTGCGTCTCATACCACGCCACATCATGTTCATCCACGATGATACCGCGTATCTCCTGCGGTTTCTGTTTCTCTTGCTCGTTGAATGCCCATACTGAGCCTATGCAGCCGACTGCTAACAGCACGACGGCGATACTAAACATTTTCTTTTTCATACTTCAATGTATTGATTGGGTAATTTACTGTTGTGAGTGCGCTCTCATTACCGCATACACCGAAGCGCGACAATCGTTCAGCAGGCAGGGCAGATTTTTCCGATGGCTATTATTGTTTCTTGGTTTGGGTTTCCATGTACTTTGCAGCAAAAGAGCATACGGGGCGGATAGTGAGGTGCTGCTGCTCGGCATATGCCAACGCCGCCTCCATCAAGAGGGAGCCTATGCCTCGCCCGCTTTGGTAAGCATAAGTATGGAGAATGACCATCTCCGTATCCGTCTGCTCAAACTCCAGTTTGCCGACCAGCGTGTCCGCCTCCCAAGCGAGCACTTGGCTATTCTCTACATACGTTGTAATCATAATCGGTTTCGGTTTTTAGATTTGCGCCGTAAAGGTACTGCTTTTTCGCGAAATGAGCAAATTTATTTGCCCTAAAAAACACAGCAAGCACATTTTGTGGATGTACCTGCTGTGTGTGAACTATCATGTGGCTCGGTCGACAATGCGAGATTAAATCTTCAAGTTTACGCCGAAGAAGTACGAGCGGGGGATGGCGGGACCATAGATATACGACGCATCGCGGTCCATACCTTGATCGATGTCGCGCTGGAAATGGTCGAGCAGGTTCTTCACGCCGAGCGCAATCTCTAAGGTGTAAGGCGTGTGGCTCGTCTTGTTGGAATAGAGGTGTATCTCATACGACACTTTCGCGTCCCACTCGAAGAAAATCGGGCTTAGCGTCTCGCAATCCGCCTCCACATAGCCCGCGTAGTGCTGCAGCAACATCCGCCCCGTAACCTTCCCGTTGGTGGTCAGTTTCAGCCCGTGCACAGGCTCAATGTTCGCAAGGAAATAACCGTAGTGGTCGGGTGTGCGGAACATGCGCGTCTGCGGTGCCAAGTCCTCCGACCATTGGAAGGGTTCGATGTAGCGGCTGTAGTTGTAGGTGTAGCCTGCCTGCAGCGAGAAGAGGTGCCCATACGCCACTTTCCCCTCCACGTTTAGTCCCGCCACGCGTGCACCGCTTGCGTTCGTCCGCGTCAGCAGCAGGTTACCCTGCGCATCATGCCCGTTCTCCACCAGCGCAAACACATTATCCAACTGCGTGAAGAAACCCTCCACGGTCATGTTGCAGTCCCACTTGCCGAAGCGTTCATACCAATCCACGCTCGCACTCACGGAGTTAGAATACTCCGGTCGCAGTCCCTCGGCAAGGCTGATGAGCGACACCTCGCCGCCCACTGCCCCCACATGCAAGTCCTCCTCGTAGGCTTGCGGCGCGCGATAACCGCTGGCATAACTTAGGCGCATTATCACCTGTTCGATAGGTGTATACCGCAGGTTTGCCCGCGGCGAGAAGACGGGTTTCGAGAGCAGGTTATGCTTCTCCAACCGCCCGCCGATAAGCACCGACCATAGTTTATTCTTCCATTCGTTCTGCACATAGCCGCCATAGAGGTGCACCTGCTGCTCTATGTTGCGGTCGTAGCCGAGGATACGGTCGTGCAGGTCGTTGAACGAGTACTCCACCCCCGCGCTCAAGTCGGCATTCATCCGCCCGCAGGGATACGAGAAACGGTACTGCGCACCCGTAACGGAGGTGATATCGCGCGAGTTGCCGTAGGCATTGGGGTTGTAGTTCGTGCCGAAATAACTATCGCGGTTGATATGCTGAAACGAGGAATAGACGCTTACAAAGTGCTTATTATCAGGCGTGTAGTAATCCCATTTCAGCGTCGCGGCATCGATGTTATGCTTCAGTTGCTCGGTCAGCGGCGACTCATGCGGTTGCAGGCTGTCGATGCCATAGCCGCCGCGGCGTTGCTCGGTCGTGTGGTGGTATTCGGCAGTCAGTTTGGAATAGTCGGTCGTCTTGAAGAATGAGCGGAAGCCCAGCGTGGTAGTACCTAAAAGTGGGTATTCGGAGTAGCCGTCTTGGTCGCGGTCGTAAGGTTGACGGTTGCGTTGCACGCCAAAGAGGTAGATACCGGCTTTCTGGTTCTCGCTCACCACGCTGGCGTTCATGTTCGTACTGATGTCGTAGGTGCCAAGCTCCGTGAAGGAGGTGGTGTTCGATACATTGAAGAAGTTGCGCACGGGCTCTTTCGTGATGATATTCACCACGCCCGCTATCGCATTCGCGCCAAACAGCGCACTGCCGCCGCCGCGGATAACCTCTATCCTGTCCACCATGCCCGCCGGCACCTGCTCCAGCCCATAGACCGACGCAAGCGACGAGAAGATAGGACGCGAGTCCAGCAGTATCTGCGTGTATTGCCCTTCTAACCCGTTGATTCTCAGTTGTGGGACACCGCAGTTAGAGCACGACATCTCCACGCGCAAGCCCGTCTGAAAACCTAATACATCCGCCATTGATGAAGCCGAAGTGCCTTCGATAATCAGCGGCGAGACCACATTCACAATCGTCGCCACCTCTTTCTGCTTCGTCTCATACTTATTGGCGGTAACTACCACATTATCAAGCACAAACGACTGCTCTTCTATCTGCACTTTCAGTTCCAACGTAAGGTTTGCTTTTATGATTACCTCCTGCTCCAGCGTCTCATAGCCCATCATCGAGAACACCACCGTCTGCTTACCCTCGGGCAGGTTTTTGAGAAAGTAATGCCCCGACTCATCGGTCAAACAACCGATAGTCGTCCCCTTAATCTGCACATTCACAAACGGCAAATGCTCGCCCGTATGCGCGTCCAGCACATGCCCTGTCAAATGCGCATCTGTAGCAGACAAGAAAGACCAAAAACAACTCGCCATCACCGCGAGCACAAAACAACACAATCTTTTCTTCATATCAAGTACCTTTTTATTTAGTTTAGAGTTGACAGTTTAGAGTTGACAGTTTAGAGTTGATAATTGTAAAATTGTCAAATATAGATGTTCTTTGGGGCTGCAAAGGTACTGCTTTCCCACCAAAGCCACAATACCTAAAAATAGGGGATTTTTCACTATGTCCGCGACCGCCACCCCCATATATAAACACTATCTCCACCGAGACCAACAGCCGTCAATCTCGAAAACGACTCGAAAACGAGACGAAAACGAGACGAAGAAAAGAGCAGAGTCAAAGCTGAGTCGAAGCAGAGTCGAAGCAGAGAAAGACCAGAGAAAAACCAGAGAACCCACCGGTTATGCAATCATCCCCGCCTGCTGAAGATACTGCGGTAATATATAACCCTCCAAGCATACAAAAAGGGCTGCCACCCAAAGTAGCAGCCCCATTATACACATAACTTTCTTTTAGAGAAGCATTGCGGCTATCTCATCTATTTCTGATGACTTATTCACATTGAATTGCGGCATCTTCTTTGCGGGGCTATTACTACTATTATTCCAAGGAATATAGGTAACAAGGAAGTACGACCCCGATGAACTTGAAGCAACTTGGAAACCTACACCAAGAGTCGCTTCATCTAATGACATTGCATTAATAAGCACAAACACGCCATCTTTTTCTGAAATAGCCTGATAACGTTCTACAAGGAATCTACCAACATCAGAGTTTTTGGTATTCAACATTACCCCACAACTCGTAAGTTGGTTATTCTTAAAAGTATACATTTCTATGATACCCTTATTCATGTCTTGATAATATGCCAACACACCAGAAGATAGGGTTTGGTCTGGCGTTCCTTTTATGTTCTTCAATTCAGAAGGAGAAATGCCCCATTGCATAATGGGTTCTACATAGGTATAGTACTGTGGAGTAACCTCTACTTGACAAATAGCTGTTTTCCCATTGACATTGGCAGAAACGAATGTTTCACCCACATGATTACCAGTGATGGTTCCGTTACTAACGGATGCAACAAATTCATTGCCGCTTTCCCACATAGCAGTACCATTTTCTCCTACCACATACACATACTTCGACTCTTCGTAATGTAAATTTACAGACGAATTAGACAACACAAGTTCTTTCGAACTTTCATCACAACTTGTACATAGTAGAGCACATGCCATGATGGACATTGAAATAGAAAATAACTTTTTCATAAAAGTTTGTTTTTGGGAATTGCAAGCACCAGACAACTCGGTGAATAGAAATAAAAAAGCGTGGTGCTTCCTTCTTTGCTTATTCTCTCCATTGAGGCTCTGCAAAACCCTTCTACAAAAATAAACAATCCAAACGCCCACGCCGAATATGATAATCTTCGTCGTGGACGAAAGGACTAATCATATCCTGCAGGCGTTCATTGCCATTCTTGTTTTGGGTAGTGAAAATTGCAGATTCCAATGGACCAAAACAAGCGCCAATAAACGCTTTTATCAAAATATATACTGAAACTTCAATGCTCGGCGGGAGCGACTTCTGCTGGGTTATAAAAGATTCGGCGTGAGCCCCACCCGCAACCCCATCTTCGGTTTCGGCGGCAAAATTACTACATTTTTTTGAATTATGCAAACACCACCCCCTTTTTAGCCCTCTTTTTCTTAACGAAGGCTAAAAAAACACACCAACTTTCGTCCCAAAATTTCGGGGAAACCACGAAATTCGGCATAAAAATTTCGGAGTCAGCATGATTTTTCGACAAAAAAAATTTGCGGAATACAAATATCTTTTGTACCTTTGCCCCCGAATTTCAAGGGGAACGTGGGCTATATCTACTATAAATCATACTGCACAGATGCCGACAGATGCAGGCAGCAAATGAGTGCCCAAACATCCCCGCCTACTTAACCAAATTTGAAAATTGCCTAATAATTAGTGCTCAAATTATTTGTATATCTCAAAAAAAAGTAGTATCTTTGCAAGCGAATTGAGAACTAAAACAAAATACGCAACGAAATATGCTATTAAAAACATTTCAACATATAGGAGAATACTTCCTGCTGCTGGGGAAAGTGTTGCGATTGCCGGATAGACAACGCATGTTTTGGCGGCAGTACTCGCGGGAGCTGGAGAAGCAGGGCTTGCAGTCGCTGCCGATAGTGATTATTATCTCTGTCTTTATAGGTGCTATCCTGACCATTCAGGCGAAGACGAACACGGAGAATCCTTTTCTGCCAACGTATATCACGGGTCTGCTGACGCGAGAGACGATGTTGCTGGAGTTCTCTTCTACTATTCTATGCTTGATATTAGCGGGAAAAGTGGGCTCGAACATTGCGTCGGAGATAGGCACAATGCGTATCACGGAGCAGATTGACGCATTAGAAATTATGGGCGTGAACTCGGCGAACTACCTGATACTGCCAAAGATAACCGCCTTTATGACGATGATGCCGTTCCTCGTGATTATCTCGTCAACGATGGGACTCATCGGCGGCTGGGCGATTGGCGCGTTTACGGATATCATTACGGTGCAAGATTATGTAGTGGGTATTCAGTATGCGTTCAACTCATGGTTCGTGTGGTATGGCATCATCAAAGCGTTGGTGTTCGCCTTCCTGATTACCTCGATGGCATCGTACTATGGATATTACGTGCGCGGCGGGGCACTGGATGTGGGGCGCGCAAGTACGAATGCCGTGGTGAACTCGAGTATTGTGATACTCTTTGCCGACTTGCTTTTAACGAAGTTACTGCTGTAAGCATGCAAGACCGCTTCGCTAAAAGATAAAAGATAAAGGATGAAGGATGAAAGACTTATTACCTTCGTCTATGAGTTTCAGAGTTGATTCTATTTAGTCTTTCATCCTGTGTCCTTCATCCTTCATCCAAATAGTGTCCTTTATCCTTAATCCCAAAAAGACAATGATAGAAGTAAAAGACATAGTAAAGACCTTTGAAGACGGCGTAACAGTGCTCGACCATGTGAGCACCGAGATGTTCGACGGCAAGGTGAACATGATAATCGGGCAGTCGGGCTCGGGCAAGACGGTGCTGATGAAAGCCCTTATCGGGCTACACCGCGTTACGAGCGGACATATCGTATATAAGTTCAACGACCGCGAGGTGGATTTGGCTTCGCTCAAAGAGAAAGAACTGCGTATGCTCCACCGCAATGTGGGCATGCTCTTCCAAGGCTCGGCACTCTTCGACTCGCAGACGGTATTGGAAAATGTGCTTTTCCCTTTGGAGATGTTCTCCGACATGAACGATAGCGACAAAGAGGCACGCGCACGGTTCTGCCTCGAGCGCGTGAACATCCCCGAGCGGGCTTTTAACCTGATGCCCAGTGAGATAAGCGGCGGTATGCAGAAGCGTGTGGCGATTGCTCGCGCCATCACGATGAATCCTAAGTATCTCTTTTGCGATGAGCCCAACTCGGGGCTTGACCCGAAGACCAGTCTCGTGATAGACCAACTCATAAAAGACATCACAGAGGAATACAATATCTGTACGGTCATCAACAGCCACGATATGAACTCTATCATGGAGATTGGCGATAATATCATCTTCCTGCGCAACGGAAAGAAAGAATGGCAGGGCTCGCGGCACGAGATCTTCCATGCCGACAACGAGGCTCTTAACGACTTTGTCTTTGCCAGCGAACTATTTAAGAAAGTGAAAGCGGAGAACGGCTGAAAGACCGCTCACTTTGTTCACTGTCAGACTGATATGGTATCGGAAATGGTATCCTCTGCAGGAATCCCATGAATCTCGTGAGCGTCAGCGAACAGGAGTATAATAAACACCTTGCTGCGGGCTACGCCCTTGCAGAGATTAGGAAGGAATTTTGCGGATGTTAGCAAAATAAGTCGTTCAGCGAAGCGGTCAAAATAAATTATTATGAAAAAATTCTTCTTTATCTCATTCTTGATTAGCCTATTGGCGATAGGCATTAGTTGGGCGCAGCAACCTGCGCGAGTACCCGCATATAGGGGCGTGATTGAGCGCGTGCAGCCCGACGGCGACACACTGCATATCTACCTGCGTGGGGATGAGCGCTACCACTACAGCATGACCCTTGACGGGTGGCAGATTATCGAAAACGAGCAGGGTACACTCTGCTACGCCCTGCTGCAGAAAGATGGCATGGTTATTGCAAGCAAGAAGCAAGCACACGATGCCGACAAACGCAAATGCTGCGAGACACGATGGCTCAAACGCAAAGGAATATTGAGGATAAAAGATGAAAGATAAAAGATGAAAGACTTATTAGTTTCGTCTATGATTTTCAGAGACGAAGGAACTTCAAATAACTCCAATAATTCCGATTACTCCGATTACTCTGATTTATGAAAAAGATAGCATTATTAGCAATAGGTTGCATAGTGGCAACGCTATTATGGGCAAAGCCCGCGAGACGCGGTCCGTTGGTCGTTACCCAAGAGGACGGCGCGGAGGTCATAGTATATCAACACGGCGATGAGCGTTTCCATTGGACGACTAACGAGGCAGGCGAGTGGGTAGCGCAAGATGCCAACGGCAAGTGGCAACCTGTATCCGCCCTCAGCGAAGAGCAGATACAAGCACGACGCGAGGCTTCCAAATTCACCATTGCCGAACAAACGCAGATGCGAAAGCAAGCCGCTACGCAGACGGCTGTGAAAACTAATATCGCCGAACGCGGGTTAGTGATATTGGTTAATTTCACTGATCAGGTATTTGAAGCCACGAAAGCCGAGATGGATAGTATGCACAATGGCTACAATTACTCCCGCGACTACATCTACACATACATTGAGAATCGAAAGACCTATACCGATACCATCCATTCCGAAGGCTCTGCAAGGCAGTATTTCTACGATGCCTCTTTCGGACAATACAACCCTAAGTTTGATGTCGTGGGCCCCGTAACTGTCAGTCAGAAATACTCCTACTATGGTGCAGATATCAGTTATGGCGTGGATAGGCATGCAGAGAAGATGGTATATGAAGCCTGTTTGCTCGTGGACTCGCTCTACCCGGAGATAGATTTTAGTATCTACGACAACGATGGTGATGGAGAGATGGATTATGTGTATGTGGTCTATGCTGGGTTCGGTCAAGCAGACGGAGGAGCTGCAAATACCATTTGGCCGCATAGTTATTGGATACATTATGCAGGCTATAACCTCACCATTGATGGCGTGAGGGTAGATAAATACGCCTGCGGAAACGAGAAAAATTATGTCTCAAAACAACATGACGGTATCGGCACGTTTGTTCATGAGTTCGGGCATGTATTGGGTTTGCCGGACCTCTATGCCACCGATGGCTCCACCCATCGCACCTTAGGCGACTGGGATGTGATGGACTATGGTCCCTACAATAACGATGGCAACAGCCCGCCCACATACTCCGCCTACGAGCGTTTCTTCTTCGGTTGGCTCACTCCTACGCTCATCAAAGACACCGCCCTGCTCACACTCCACGACCTCTATACTACCAATGAGGCTTTCCTCATCACCACTACCGACCAACATAACCTCATCGGCAATGACCCTAATCCCACTACGTTCTACCTATTAGAGAATCGGCAGCCCAATAGATGGGATGACTATCTTGCGGGATATGGCATGATGCTCACCAAAGTGCAATACGACTACGATAAGTGGTATTATAATAAGGTGAACAATACAGCAAGTAAAATGGGAGTAGATATCATAGAAGCGAAAACAAACATCTCTTCTACCAACAAAGATACCGACCTCTTCCCCGTCGGCGCCACCGAATATACTAAGATTAGCGGGCATCCCATCTACAACATTCAGCAGACACAAGACGGAGATATCCGATTTGCTTATCTCTCGCCGGACGCGGTAGAGGGCATAGAGGAGATAGAAATGACGGGCGAGAACCCCGTGGTAGCAATATACACCATCACAGGTACGCCCGTCAACCTCACCACCCCGCTGTCAAGCGGCTTATATATCGTGAAACGCCAACACTCCACCGAGAAAATTATCATCCGATGAAGATAGTCAGTTATAACCTCAACGGCATCCGCTCCGCCATCAATAAGGGCTTGCTCAGTTGGTTGCAAACGGAGAACCCCGATGTCTTTTGCATTCAAGAGAGCAAGGCGCAACGCGAGCAGATAGATACCCTCGCCATGCAGGAGTTGGGCTATCATAGTTATATCCACTCCGCGGAGAAGAAAGGCTACTCCGGCGTGTGTGTCTTCTCTAAGCAGGTGCCCGACCGCGTGGTGGCAGGCATGGGAATCCCTGCCTACGACAGCGAGGGGCGCGTCTTGAGAGCCGACTTCGGAGACATCACCATCGTATGCGTTTATATCCCCAGCGGGACAACAGGCGACGCGCGGCAGGCAGTGAAGATGCAGTTCTTGGAAGACTTCCTGCAATGGGTTACAGCGCTGCGCAAGGAGCGACCGAACATCGTAGTCTGCGGCGATTATAACATCTGCCACAAGCCCATCGACATCAACCACCCCGAGCGGCAGGTGGGCGTCAGCGGCTTCCTGCCCGAAGAGCGAGAGTGGATGGACAGATGGGAAGCAAGCGGTATGATTGACTCTTTCCGCCTCTTCGACACCGCCCCCGAACGCTACTCATGGTGGAGCTTCCGCGCAGGAGCAAGGGCAAGGAATATCGGCTGGCGTATTGACTACCACTGGGTGAGCGAACCCCTACGCAACAGAATAAAAGATGCCAAAATCCTGACCGATGCCGTCCACTCCGACCACTGCCCAGTGAGTTTAATCTTGAAGTAAGAATTTAGAATTAAGAGAACAAAAAGGCATGTTAATTGTTAATTGTTAATTGCTTACATGGATACCCTTCGTACCGAACATCTGATAAAAAAATATGGCAAGCGCACGGTGGTCAATGACGTGAGCATCGGCTTGGAGCAAGGCGAGATAGTGGGCTTGTTGGGTCCCAATGGTGCCGGCAAGACAACCACTTTCTACATGACCACGGGGCTTATCACCGCCAATGCCGGCAAGATATATCTCAACGATAAGGATATCACCGACTACCCCATGTACAAACGGGCACAGTTGGGTATCGGCTACCTACCGCAAGAGGCGAGTGTCTTCCGCAAGATGACCGTAGAGGACAACATCATGTCGGTCTTGGAGATGACCAAGTTCAGCAAAGACTATCAGAAGCAGAAACTGGAGCAACTCATCTCGGAGTTTAATCTTGCCCATGTGCGCAAGAATCTTGGAGACCGTCTCTCGGGTGGCGAACGCCGCCGCACAGAGATAGCCCGTTGCCTCGCCATAGAGCCGAAGTTTGTGATGCTGGACGAGCCTTTCGCAGGCGTTGACCCCATCGCTGTGCAAGAGATTCAAGATGTGGTATGGCGGCTCAAAGACAAGAACATCGGCATCCTCATCACCGACCACAACGTGGACGAGACCTTGATGATTACCGACCGAGCCTATCTCCTCTTTGAGGGAAAGATACTCTTCCACGGCACCCCCGAAGAGTTGGCAGCCAACCCCGTAGTGCGTCAAAACTACCTCGGACGCGACTTTGAACTGAAAAAGAAAAGCAGAGTATAGATTCTTATAGTTCATTGAAAAAGTTACTATACATATTACTTATATGCCTAACCTTGGGCAGTTGCACATCTCCCTCAAAGGATGATTTCACGATAGTTCCATGTGCACCTATTCCCGTAGGCTTGGCTTCTGCCACGGCTTTCGCTTTTGACGGAAAAGGATACGTCTTTGGTGGTCGAGACCAAGAAGGGCTACTGCATAATGAACTGTGGATGTATAACCCAATAGAAGATACATGGACATGCTTGGGAGAGACCCCTTTGCAGCCGCGCGTTAGGGCTTGCGCATGTGCCACTAAACGAGAAGTATTTATCGGTTTAGGTTCTATAGGGAAAGTATATAATGAGAGTTGCTACTTAAAAGATTGGTGGGCATTCTCTCCTGCTACTAACAAGTGGGAGCAAAAAGCATCTCTAAACACCAACAATACGATAGGAGGCATCGCCTATCTGCAAGAAGATACTATTTATGTGGCATATAGTAGCGGCTTCGGTTTTTCGCGCGATGTACAATTATACTCCTTAGCAGATGACGCGTGGACACTTCGTCCCGATAATTGGCATCGTGCCCTCTCCGGACTGGGTGTAACAGGTTGTAGCGTAGCAGGTAGAGCATTCCTTGGTACAGGGTTTAATACCAACAACCTCAACCAATGGTACGAGATAAATCTTCCTACGGATGAATGGATGTCATGCCCGAATGTCCCCAATGGAAAACGTTCACTTGCGGTCTGCGCTGCCAACAGTCGATATATCTATCTCTTTGGAGGACGTTTCTTTGGCGGAGAACTCACCCGCGGGAAAATCTATTCTGACATTGAGTGTTTTGACCTTGCTGCCAATAAGTGGACAAAAAGCGGAATTATGCCTTATGGTGAAGCGGAAAACATGATTGCCTTTACCATCGGCGAGACTATTTATTTTGGCTTAGGAGAGGACGCAAACGGAACTATTCACCAACAACTATACCGTATTGAACCATAGACGTATATATATCATTCTTTTTGGTCTTTTGTCTCTCCCGCTCTATGCATGGAATTGGTGGCCCTTGGCGGTTGACCATACGGCTTCCTTCAAAGGTGATTCGCTGTACTATGCCTTGCAGCTCACGGGGGTGGCAAGCCATGGTAAGTACGCCCCATTTTGGTTGCAGACCAACCGCCAGGGTGATATTGCGCCCACTCCTTTTAGCGGCAACCTACGGGTAGGCATTCTCAAACCCGCTTCGCAACCCCATCGCTGGTTCGACTATGATTTTGCTCTCTCGCTGACCCAACGCTGGCAGAATCTTTCAGATGCGATTAACCCTACTGTGAACCGTACCGCCGCAGGTTATTTCAACCTTGCATACGCTCATGCGCGCTTATACATCGTGGATATCACCCTTGGCATTCAGCCGGAGCAATACGGTTGCCCCGACAATGACCTCACCACCGGCGGACTGCTCTATTCGTACAATGCCCACCCTATGCCCTGCGTGCGTATCGGTATTGAGCAGTGGACACCTTTCCCCGGGCTATACGGCTATGTGGAGGTGAAAGGCGGTATCAGTCACCAGTGGCAAGCAGACAACGCGTATGTGGAGAATGGCTATGTGCATCATAAATGGATAGGCGGGCGCATTGGCGGCAAATTGCCGGTAAACCTTAGTTATGAGTTCCACCACGTGGCGCAGTGGGGAGGCTACTCTCCCGTATATGGCGACTTAGGCAACGATTGGCACGCTTTCCTCAACGCTTTCCTTGTCCGTTCCGGAGGCAGTATGGCAAACGACCAACTCAATGCACAAGGTAACCACGTTGGCAGTCAGATACTAACATTGGACGTGAAAGGAGAAGGCTGGAAAGTGAGTGCCTATTGGCAAAACATTTTTGAAGACGGACCTATCAAATTCATTGGCTTTGGAATGAACGTGCCAGACGGGTTATGGGGAATAAACATTACGCAGACCCATTGGCGATACATCAGCGGCTTCACCTACGAGTTCCTCCAAACGACAGACCAATCAGGTCCGTTCCATGATCGAGACGGGTTAGTATATGGAGGTGCAGACCACTATTATCAAAATGGCATCTACCGCAATGGTTGGAACTATTTCTACCGCACCTTGGGAAATCCTTTCTTAACTTCCCCCGTGTACAACGCCGATGGCACTATCTACACCCACAACAGCATGGTGCAGGCGCATTTTGCGGGAATCAAAGGGGATATCTACGGCTTCCGCTACCGCTTGATGGGTTCCTATGTGCGCAATTATGGCAACAACAATCGCAGCCCTCAACTCCAATCTACCAACACGGCATTGCTCTTGGAGGTGCAGAAACATGTAGAGAAAGCATGGGGACTGGATCTCTCCCTCTCGCTTGCCGCTGATATAGGCAATCAGTTCGGCAACCAATTCGGTGCAATGCTAACTATCCGCAAACAAGGACTAATCACAAAATGGTAACCATAATTAAAATAAAGCAATCATGAATCTTGTAGAAGTAAGCAATCAAATTTTTAGAACAGCAGTTGTAGATTACCACATTACAAATGATGTTGATGCCCCCATGCGAAATCCTTATGCCTTGGGAACTATTGAACATGATTTATATCTCAAGAACTGGATTGATACCGTGCAATGGCATTTGGAAGATATTATTCGCGATCCTCAGATAGACCCTGCGGAGGCTTTGCTGCTGAAACGGAGGATAGATAAAAGCAACCAAGATCGCACCGATTTAGTGGAGCGTATCGATTCTTATTTCTGGGAGCAATACCATACTGTACTGCCTAAGACAAATGCAAAAATCAATACGGAGAGCCCCGCATGGGCGATTGACCGTTTGAGCATCCTGCATGTGAAGATTTACCACATGCAAGAGCAAGTAAATCGTACAGATGTAAGCCAAGAGCAACATGACAAATGTGCCGCCAAATTGGCAGTACTGCAGGAACAACTACAGGATATGACCACCTCTATCACACAACTATTGGACGATTATGCTTCCGGTGAACGTATCATGAAGGTGTATAGACAGATGAAGATGTACAATGATCCGACGCTTAATCCTATATTGTACAAGAAATAACATGTCCAAACTGCTTATCATACGTTTCTCTGCGCTTGGCGACGTGGCTATGCTTGTACCGGTGATAGAGAATCTGGCAAACATATATCCGAAACTCTCTATTACTATTTTGTCTCGCAAACAGGTAGCCCCGCTATTTGCGGATATGCCCGATAATATTCATTTTTTCGGTGCTGACTTGCGTGGAAGGCATAAAGGAATAAAAGGAATGAATAGGCTACTGCAAGATATTGATTATCAGCAGTTTGATGCAGTAGCAGATATGCACGATGTCCTACGGAGCAAATACCTGCGGATGCGTTTCCGACTTATTGGGAAACGAGTATCTGTCATACAAAAGGGACGAATAAGCAAATTTCTTCTCATTAAGAAACATAACTTTTCTCCTTCTCTTCCTTCAACTATTGAACGTTATCAAGACGTACTGCAGCGCTTGGGGCTATCAATACAACTCCACCCTCAACAGAATAATGGCGGGGAACGTATAGGCATTGGGATTGCTCCATTTGCTGCACATAAAGGTAAGATTTATCCATTGGAAAAGATGGAAGAGGTGGTGCGGTTGTTGTCTAACGATGGAGAGCCTATTTATTTGTTCGGAGCAGGTCAACAAGAACAAACCCTCTTGGAACAATGGGCAGTAACTTATCCGAATGTAACCTCATTAGCAGGAAAACAAGATATGGCTAAAGAGATTGCAATAATGCGTGGGCTACGGCTAATGGTTACTATGGATTCTGCCAATATGCACCTCGCCTCCATTGCTGGCACGCGGGTGCTTTCTATTTGGGGAGCTACGCATCCGGCTGCAGGATTCCTCGGATACGGACAGAGCGAGAGCGATTGTATCCAACGCGATCTACCTTGCCGCCCATGTTCTGTGTATGGTAACAAACCATGCCAATATAGCGACTACCATTGTTTGAATATAGCACCAAAGGACATCGTAAAACGCATAACACAAGCCTTATGCAAATAATCGTTTCGCCTATATATGAACATCTGCGTTCTTGGATAGAGACCATCCCACAATCATTCAGCACAATGGGAGAGGTCATATATAATGCCCGTAATCAGATACGCGTAGCAAAAGCTCCGGACGGAACGATAGTCAATATCAAACGCTATCATACACCCGCCTTTGCCAATAGGGTTATTTATTCCTATTTCCGTAAACCGAAAGCCGAACGAGCATATCGCAATGCTTTGCTCCTCTCGGATAAAGGTATTGCCACACCTACTCCCATCGGATATATCTTATGCGGAAATCATCTTTTAGCAGAGAGTTTCCTTATCACGCTGCAAAGTCCGCTTAAACGGAATTTCTACGAATTTCGGCATCATACCCTCGAAGGATATGAAGGTATCATACAACGGTTTGCGCTATTTACCGCTGAGATGCACAAGAAAGAAATTTTACATTTGGATTACTCTCCAGGGAATATTCTCTTTGATGTGTTGCCGAATGGGGAAGTTGTATTTGCATTAGTAGATATTAACCGTATGCGCATCGGGCATCCTATCTCACAAAAAGAAGCATGCAGAAGTTTTCGGCGGTTATGGGGAGAACAAAATTTTTTTGAGCTCTTGGGCAAAGAGTATGCAACCGCTCGAGGCTGGAACGAGCAGCAGACTTGTGAACTAATTATTCGCTATTGGAAACAATTTTGGAGAAATCGAAAATGAATAATGTAAGTGTAATCATTCCCAATTTTAACGGGCAAATTCTATTGGCTGCATATTTGCCAACCGTTGATGCAGCCTTGCATAGTTGCCCAATAATTCAACAATATGAAATCATTATCGTTGACGATGCATCAACGGATGACTCCGTAGCATATATAGAACAAAATTGGCACACCATACGCATTATTCGGAATAAACAAAATAGGGGGTTTAGTTGTACCGTCAACAGGGGTATTCAGCAGGCCAAATATGAACTGGTCTGCATACTAAACACAGATATGCAACTACCGACCGATTATTTTACAGTCTTGTTGCCCATGGTATCGCAACCCAATGTGTTTGGCGTAAATTGCGCTATTAAGGATCCTAAGACGAGCAAAATCGTAGAGGGACGCAAACAAGCTATCATCCGGCACCATAAACTAACGTACAAAGACTTGTTGAGCGAGCAAGAAGAAGGGGAGACGATGTACCTATGTGGAGGTAACGCTCTTATTTGCAAAGAGAAACTAATCTCTTTGGGAGGTTATGATGAACTATTTAGCCCTTTTTATTTTGAAGATATGGATTTATCTCTTCGTGCCAAACAGCAAGGTTGGATTTCTCTATATACTGCCCGCACCTCCTGTGTACACCAACATGCTGCTACCATTGGAAAAACTTTTACAACGGAACAGGTAAAAGAGATTTTTCTGAGAAATCGTGTATATATCAACCTGCGTTATCTTACTGGCATCACACGTGTTCTATTTCTGCTGTCTGCGTATTTTCACGCTCTAAAAGAGAAGGTATTTCGGCTTCCTTTGAGCCCATATAAGAAAGCTCTTTTCGGTTGGAATGCCCGCAAGAACGTTGAAAGAGCAATAATACCACCGCAATAAACTGAGGCTGTAAGTGATCTCCTAATGGTTCGAACATCATTTGGATAAAAACTGCCAACAGAAAACACCATACGTATAGTCGATACTCTCGTTTTGGCATCATTACTACACTTACCATAAAAAATACCAACACCAACAAACCGATTATTCCGAACTCAATCCATTCTGTCAAGAATGTATTGTGAGGGTGGTGTGTCATCATACTTTGTCCGACAACAGCAAAATCAGGAATAGACAATAATCCTCTGATAAAATTGTTATAAGTGTTTTCGTCTTGATACATTTGCTGCAAATAATCGCTGCTGAAAGTAGAAACACCATATCCTAAAATCGGTTTTTCTGCTATCTTTTGCAAAGAATATTCCCATACAACCAGTCTCGGATTGTGAAGCATTACATCCATATCCAAACGTGGATTGGCGAGAAACAAAATAGAGACTACAAAAAATACTATTGTCAGAAGAACATATAGTACTTTCTTGTTATGATATTTCGTAAAATAAGAGGTTGATACAATTAAAAGAATCAATAGGGCAGAAAGAAATCCGGACCTGCCAACAGATAGTATAACGTACGAGAATAATAGCAGCAAGACAATAGGCAATGCGACTTTCACAACTTTTTTATCTACCGTTCTCAAAATATACACACCCAAAATAATAGTCGTATTTATGTATAAATTGACCACCATATGCGAGTTGATATATTGCGCACGAACGTTATTGTATAGGATGTAGTCAAAATTCAAGACTCCATATTGTGTAAAATAATAGTAGGTATTAACAATCAGCATATATATGCTAGTCAGCAACATCGCATAACCGGCATACTTCAACTTAAGTTTGTCCGAAAAGCCGAGGCATCCCACCACTCCTATGATTGCAAACGCTGTATGTCTATTCAACTGATGATAATAATACTCTGTCGGTGCAGTAGTATCCCAAAGTTGCCACAATGGTATCATGATGAACAATAGGAACATGCTTATATACATATAATTGTCCCTATTCCAACACAAACATTTCCAACGTTTATTCAACAAATAATCCAATACATACCCTATAGATGCAATATATAAGGAAGTACGTTGCCAATGCCCATAACTAAAAGGCATGGACATCAGCCATAATAACAAACCCACTATCGGACTATAGGAGATTATTGTTTTTACCGAATTCCACCATCTACTATTCATCTTTTCTATATATTGTAAGGTATTTTTGAACATGATGCTCCCATGAAAACGAGGTAGCATACTGAAATGCAGTCTCTTGTTTCTCTGTATTGTTTTGAATAGTTCTCTCTATTAACTCTGCCGACTCCTTAGGCGGATAGCCTTTCTCAAAGAATTGCACATGCGTTCCTCCTATTTCTATCAAACTGGTCTCTTGAGAACAAATCACGGGCTTTCGGAATAACATGGCTTCTACAATAGGCAACCCGAACCCTTCAAACAAAGACGGAAATACAAATGCAGCACAGTGGCGATAAAGCCACACTTTTTCTTCCGGCGATACCAATCCCAACAAATGGACATTCTGAATACCTTTTGTAGCTATACTCGCACGTATTCGGTCGGCATATTCCGTATGGTCATTGCCGGCAATGTATAGTTGGTATTGCGGCAAGTACTGCATCATATCAAGCAGTACATAAAAATTCTTTTTTTCTTTGCACTCGCCTATCGTAAATAAGTACGGCTTTTGTGGGTCAACCTGCGCCGGAATATGCTCCTGCTGCAAATCAATACGTTCTATACCATTGTAAATCAAGTCAATGGACTTCTTGCCCGTTTGCAAATATCGTTTTGTTTCCTGTCGGGCGAACTCGGATATACATACTATCTTATCGGCTCTATCTGCTTTCTTCTGTATTTTTTTCAGATACTGTTCCACTTTTCTCCCCCGCTTTTCATACACAAAGTTGAAATCATGGATTGTCAGGATATACCGCTTTGCAAATGGTCGATAGCGCGATAATTGGTGTATAGCATGCCAAACGTCGAAACGCTTACCTATCAACCATGGGAAAACACGATATATCTTGTGCGCTACGATATATTTGACTTTGTCGCCGAAGGCTCCTACGAATTGGGATGGCACAAGTAGATAAATTTGCTCATCCGATTGAGGAATATACGTATCACGAAAAAAATAACCGTAATTGAGTGCCACTTGCCCTAAACCACAATGCACATTTTTCAATATAGACAAATCAATCAGTATTCTCATAATGTATCGTAAATTTCCAATAAGTGACGGGCAACCTCATCGTCCGTAAATTTCTGACTTTGTTTATATCCCGCTTGTATCATCTGCGCCCGTAAGTTGCTATCCGCCAACATCATAGCCAACTGCTTTCCTATCGTCTCCACGTCATTCGGATCTGCATATAGAGCCGCCTGACCTCCCGTTTCTTCAAAACAACTGCCCGTTGATGTCAGCACGGGTGTTCCTACGCACATAGCCTCTAAAATAGGGATTCCAAAGCCTTCGAATACAGACGGATAAACAAACACCTCCGCCCCCTTGTATAATGCAGGGAAGTCCGTAAACGGGATGCCGTGCAAGAAATAGATTTCTTGATGGCATTGTATAGACAACTGGCGCAAGGTCTCCCCATACTTGGATGGAGCACCAACATACACCAAAGGGACATCTATGTGTGCGCTTTCCATAGCCAGTTGCAGATTATATAGGTTTTTGCGACGCTCTAACGCACCCACATAAAGCAGATATTGATCTGGTAAACAATACTTAGATCGAACCGCTTGTACTTCCTCTTTAGAAATCGGTTTGCGAAATTGGTTATTGCAACCTTGGTAAACCACTCGTATCTTTCTTTCATCCGCGTGAAAATAGGTTATTATGTCTCGTTTGGTCTGCTCTGAGATAGCAATAATCACATCAGCGTGCGCGCAAGCATATCGCACCTTGTTTGCAAACAAATGCCTATAACCTATGCTATATAATTCCGGATAGCGCATGAATATCGCATCGTGCATCGTTACAATCGTTTGAATACCTGTACGTTGGATACCGATTGGCAGTTCGCCAGACAAACCATGATATATGTCCACATGATATTGTTGCAAGGATGTCAAACAACCACGCATTCTCCATAGATCGGGAAAATACCTCCACATACCTTGTGGGGAAATGGTGGTACCGAATTGTGGAGAAAAACGGGCAGAGGGAATTCCGCAATAGAAGTACTCATTCTGCGAAGCATAGGCAGAAAGCAATCGGATAGTGTCTCGACTATAATTGCCAAGCCCGCGAGCATTGGCAAAAGCTCGTTTGGCATCAAAGGCTATTCGTTTGGGCTTGTCCATTGGTTTGCTACTGCTTTTATGTTTACTAACTGATGTTGTACTGCATATTTTCTCATCTTTTCTAATCGCGTATACTCCATTACGCTTCTTTCTTGTTCCGTTGGCAGATGATAGAGATATTCTTTTTGAGTGTTTATGCTATAACTATATAGCCACTCCCCATCGCAACAACCTAAATGGTCATTATTGACGAAATATGCATATTCTCTATTTTTCTTCAACAGATCAATACCCATCGTATTGTCTGTGTATGGAAGACCTAAAATACTTAACAAGGTAGGCGCAATGTCTTGTTGTTGAGCTGGAGAAGAAATAATGGTATCCCTCAAATCTTCCGTCACAAAGAAACAAGGAACGGTATTGTATTGCAAGTTATAATCGTAGGGGGTAGAAACTGGATTTCCATGGTCTCCTACCAAAACAAACAATGTATTCCTGCCCCATTCCGTTTGCTGTGCTTGCTGCATAAATTGTCGCAGCGCGTCATCCGCATAGGCAATAATCTGCTGTTCTTCATTAGCACCCATCGGGCGATACTTATCGGGAATAACAAAAGGTGTATGGTTGCTGACCGTGAGAAAAAGTGCAAAAAAGGGTTGCCCTGTGGTGTCTGCTCGTTGCTGCAAGTAATCCAGACCATACGAAAACATATAGTCATCCGGCACGCCGAAATTGTTCACAACCTTGTCTGATGGATAATCATAGAGCGAGAAGATATGTTCAATACTATTATCATAGAAAAAGGAGTTCATATTATCGTACTGCGGATTACCAGTCACGAAAACAAAAGTGCTATATCCGTTTTGTTTTAGTGCAAACGGCAATCCCATATACTGATGGGAAGGCACTGTCATAGTGGTTTTGGCAAAGTTTGGACCATAGCCATACAACGTAGCCGTAATACCATTGTTGGTATGTACACCTGCAGAATAAAAATTACTGAAATACAAGGAACGATCCCTTAGTGCAGCCAAATAAGGTGTAATATGCTTTCCTTGGTAAGTCTCCTCCAAATGGGCAGTACTCATTGATTCCATCAGTATGACCACTACATTGCGTTTCCCAAATCCTTCTTTTGCCGCAATATGACGTACTAATGGATGAAAAGAGTCAGTTACTTGCATATCTAATTCTTGTTGCACTGCGGCTAATGCTTCTTGTTCATCTATCTGCAATAGCACTGGTAGGTCTTCCGATGTATATTCCGCACTTTTAATGATATTAAAAATAGGGTTAATACCCAATCGATTATAGAATGCATCATCACAAAAATAGGCAAAACTTACCCCCAACGGGTAACGCTGAAAACTACCCCTTATTCCGCAGAAACATACTCCGTACATTAGGATGCTTACACAGATAGCCGCCGCATAGTCCTTGCACGAAAGCACCGGCGTTGATTTATCTATGTGCCTCTCAAACAAACATACTATGCGCACCAATGCCCATAAGTATATCCCCACAAACGCGATAGCGATCAATAAGTAAGGCCAATTTCCCTTATCCCCAATCAGCATACCTGCTGTGTCTTTGGCAAAAGCGAACCACTCGGTAACGGAGATATTCAGATGATTATCAAAAAACTGAAAATAACGCGTATTTGCTACTTCTACCGGCAATCCTATTGAATAGATCACCCCATAATAACCCCCTATTCCGCGCATCAATTTGCCTATTCCATAAGCATATTGCGAACGATGCGTAAATAACATGGTATATAGTGTGATACATAATAACGGCAAAGCGCTAACATAGCTGGCTATTAGGTTGTCAAACTTCACGCCAATAAGTAGAGCATGCCATGCCAACACCCCATCCACTCCCGAAGTCGGCATATTAGAGAAAAGCAGCAGCAAACGGCAGGCAGATAATGATACCAAACACAAAAAGTGAATAGCCAAAACAAAACCTATATTTTTCAGCAGCTTACGTAACATATCTTTCATCCCTTGTAATTTCTATCGTGCTTATTTATCAAACAAGCCTCGTAATTTTCCATGCCTATGCCAAATACCATCCAGATTAAACCGCACGATTAACTGCTGCTGATGCTGCAGGTGGTATGTATCGTAGTGCATATTCCATGAGAAATAGAAATTGACAAAACTGCTCCGATACAGATACACTATCAAATCTGTACGATTGTACAATCGCGACTGATAGAATGGGTCGCCTAAATTGAAATAGGCGTTGCGCGAGAGGAAAGGTTGCAGATTATCGCCGTAATAGAAAGTATTTTTTAGCCCAAGAAACCACCAGCGAGCATACAACTCCACCAACATCCCTTGCGGGAAAAGGCTCTCATCGGTGGCTCTATCGCGCTCCCATTCAAAAATATAACCCACCTGCAAAGACAAGGAATCAAGCGGCGTGTAGGAACTAAAATTGACCCCGACAAAGGCATTCAAGTTAATGTCGTCCATTACTGCCTCATGGTTGGGCGCAGCAAAGCCTGCTTTATGTTTTAGACTGAAAAGTCCGCCTGTCATCAGCCATTTGTACTGATACCGTCCGTCCAACACCAGCCGAAACATCTCGCGGCGTTCTGCTGTTTGGCTGCTTCGCCAGTCGCACATAAACTCCACATAACCCCGTTTGTCGCGATATGACATCAACGCCCCCTGTATATTCGGATGCATATATACCAATGAGTCGTACATCACCCAATCCGGCAGCGGAGCAATACGATTCTCATAAGGGATGGCACCCATCCCCACATCGAAACCACGATACTGAAAATGGTAGTAGGCAGTGGGGGCTATGTGTATATCTCTCCAGTTGCCTCCCAACGGCTGTGTGTAGCGCACGCCCGCTACCATCTCATGCACACCGCCTGCTCTATCATTAATACGCACTCCTATTTCGGGTGACAGGCGGAAATTGAGCAAGGTTTGCGGAATCTGATAGGGAGCCTTGTACTCACGATTGTCAAAATATGTAGCAAAATCCACGTTGTAGATAAAACGCACTCTCTTTGCCTCCTCTGCGGCTCTGCGCTGCAACGAGATAGAATCTACCGCTACATAGCGCGGCGTTTTGGAATAACGCGTCCAAAACCCCGAGACGGCTACCGAATCCATAGCATTCGCCCATGCACAAACACACAAGAGGAATACACCTGCCCATATTATCTTTAATTCTCTACCGCTCATTTCTTCAAGATATTTATTCCGTATGCCAATCCCACACGAACTTGGTGGAAAGGATAGTCCTTGATACCATACTGATACTCGGCAAAAGGTTCAAAGCCCTTGACATGCCCTGCCAAACGCGCCTTAATCGTCATCGGTCTGTCGCCGTCTTTCTCCCAACCCACATAACCGCTCCATACCGCACGTAGCGACACGTACTCGGACTTAAGCAACATCTGCAACCCGTACATCACCGCATCGTTCTGCCGCCCGTTGTCCGTTTGCCAGCAGAGAAAGCCCGCCGACCCCGCAAAACGCAACTCTACTTTCGCATCTTTTGCATCCGCATACGGAAAGGTCTTTCCTTTGCCGAAATACAACGACTTGCCCACGCTCATATCAAAGAAATAACCCGGGTTATCGTAGTATCGTGCTTTTTCGAAACTACCTCCGCTGGCGGTCTTTATCGCTGCGCGGAGCGTGATATCCGGCGCGTACTTGCGGGCTTTCAGCAGTTGAATATCCGTAGAGACATATACATCGCCCGCCTCATGTCCCGCCATTGGTATGCTGTCCTGCAAGCGGCAGGTGTGTTGCCGCTCTGTGGTCATACTATACCATTCCTGCACCGGCATCCATAGCGTCAGGTTCACCCGCTCTGTAAACAACGGGATATATGCCCGCGCAAACAGGTCTGCCGTCTTATCCCCTTCATAACCAAAGTAGCCATCTCCCGCTATTTCCAAGCGGAGATGGCTCTGTGTGCGCCCGTCCAGCATCTCGGGTACAGGAAACGCATTCGGTCCGAAATACGCCGGCGCAATGCCCGTCGGCTCTCCCAAATCGGGGTGTGTTATCGGCACACGCGCCGACAGGGGCAACACCCACAAAAGCAGTATGTAGAGGACATACTTTCTCAAAACGACTTATCCAAATAGGTTCTTGAAGAAGTTTTTCTTATCCGCCGACCCGGGTACAATGTTCGGACTATCTTGCAGTTGTTCTATCAGTTTCTTCTCGTCGCGCGAGAGTTTCTCGGGGATATACACGCCTACGTTTATCAGCAAATCACCCGTGCCGTACTGCCGTCCGTATTGGTCTATCGAAGGCAGACCCTTTCCTCGCATCCTAAGCACTTTCCCGGGTTGCGTACCGGGCGTAATCGTAATCTTCACATTCCCTGTCAGCGTCGGAATCTGCACTTGCCCGCCCAACACTGCCGTCGGCATATCCAGCAACAGGTTGTAAATCAAGTCGCTGCCGTCGCGCACAAAGTCCTTGTGCTCTTCTTCCTCCACCAGCACCAGCAAGTCGCCGTTCACGCCGCCTCGCGGTGCCGCATTGCCCTTGCCTTGCACAGTAAGTTGCATACCGCCGGCAACGCCCGCGGGGATATTGATTTCTATCACTTCCTCATCGCGCACCACGCCCTCGCCGTTGCATTTCGGGCACTTGTTCTTGATGATTCGTCCTTCGCCGTGGCAGGTCGGGCACTCCTCTTGCACCTGCATCATGCCGAAGATTCCGCGTTGCGAGCGCACCACGCGTCCCGAGCCTTTGCAGGTTGGACAGGTCTCGCCGCCGCTGCCGTCTGCGCTACCCGTGCCTTGACACGAGGAGCAGGTAACCAACTTGCGAACCTTGATTTTCTTCGTCGTCCCCGTCGCTATCTCCTCCAGCGTCAGACGCACCTTCACGCGCAG
>CAMFEN010000002.1 GCA_945949375.1 uncultured Bacteroidales bacterium
TCGGATGCGGGGCGACCATATTTGCGACATTCCTGTATATTCTCCTGACGACGTAACAGGTTGACGAGACCAAGGTGCCACTTGTTGGTATCATTCATTGGCTTTTTCTCCACTGTTTTGATTACCATTTGGATGGGCGATTGTAAATCGTCATCCTCCCAACTATGATCGGCTGTATAGTCTGACATAAATTCCGCCATACTTTTTTGCATCACCAGCATAGTTCGCCCATACGAGACAACGAGTTCCGGCTTATGCAGCACTTCGTTGAAATTAACCTTGATATTGAAACGATTATACACATCAAACAGGTAGCCGTCATGTTTCACCGTATTGGAAGGAATATAGACATCCGTATCTTTAACGAAGTTTTCCGCCACAAGAATATTTTGCTTGCGAAAGAAACGCATGATTTCACGATTATAATAGCGCTTCACAAAGAAAAAGTTTGCGGGATTGGAGAAATCCATTTTAATAGATGCAAATCCTTCTAACGGTCGGGTAAATGACGTGTAAATTTTTGTTCCAGGCTGGATGTTGGGAAAACATTTCTCGATTCCATCCGGATATAGATTCGTTAATGGAAACAAGGATACTCCCGAGACATCCTTGTCAGAAAAATACATGGTAACACCCTCCTTCGGAAAATCGAAGACCAGGGTGTTGAGGAAGAGTTTTTCCTCGGTAGGAGTAGAGTTTTGTACCATAATAAAAACAAATTTAATAGTTAAGAATTTATAGTTGATTTATTTTGTAAATGTTTGTCATACAATGGAGCGTTGATCCAATGATATTGATCATACCTCTTCATGAAGTCGTGAATATCCTCTTGTGAAATGTCATCGAATGTCATCATCTCTTTACAATCTACCAGAATATATTGAACACCCGCATCCTGGATGCGCTTTATTTCCTCCGCACTCAATTCGCCTTTGAACATGAATTTGACGCAGAACTTATACAGTTTCTTATCCTTTCCTACAACTTCTGCAATCAAGTCCACCCGTGCTCTGTCTTCCGGCTTAGCAATCTGAACATTATTTAGCGACAGGGTCTTGGCATGAATGCTTTTATATTCAGGAAGGTATAAAGCTTTCATTCTTTCTATTTCCGCTGAACACAGATTTTGCAGCATCCTCAATCTGTCAGATTCATTTTCGGACAATGTATATCGGTATATCTCATTCAATACAGCCGGTTTATTATGGTGTTTTACCGGATGTAAGATATTAAACGCTCTTTCCTTAGCCTCCCGCATAGTCTTATAGTATTCGGAAATTCCAGAATTCCGGTAACTGTTTCCATACTCACTCCACTCCAACTCTTCCATACAGAATTGATAACCCTTTTCGTTTTCCCATATTATAAACTTGTAGTCGTCCTTTACGTAGAAATAACCATTTTTTCGCTTCTTCCATTTTGGAGACTCCATGAAAGTTTTGTATTTCCGTATCCTGCTCGTCCGCTCCTTTCTTTGCTCATCAGCTTTGCCTCTGGACAGTAACGAGTCGGCGCAGTCGCATCCCACCATAATCATTCCCCAATTCGGATGATGCAGTGTATGCACATATCGCAAGTCATTACCACATAGTTCACACTGTTCCGATCCATATTCCTCGGTATCGTACTCATCATCGTATATCCAACCATCCTTGGGCATCGTTTTTCCATGCTCGCTCGAATGACAACCCGCACACAATGTCTCTAACAGTTCGTTCGGATAATCCCATGGCTCACAACCTTGGATATAGGTCAAGTGGTGAACATGTAATTTCACCGTGTCCGATTCCTGTCGACCACACCACTTGCAAGTGTACTTATCGCGACGAAGAATCTCTTCGCGTTTCTCACGCCAAGCCTTCTTCCTATATCCTCTAACTTGTTCTTTAATCATGTGTGTACTATATTATGGTACTTTTGTTTTTAAGGTAATAGAAATCCCTTGGTGGGCAAGGGATACTATTGTGTTGGTTAATTAGTCGTTGTAAAGATTGAGTGTTTTTTGTAAGTCTTCGCGCATGCGATTGACGAGGGATTGGGGCGAGAGGACACGCACGCCATCGGCATACGTGCGCAATTCTTGAATAAACTCAAGCGTTGGGGCAATGCTGTATTGGAAGATGCTGTATTCGTTCTGACGCTCAATCTCTTGCTGGCTTGCGTGCAGCGGAAGAGAGCGGATGAAGTCGGCTGTCTTATGGTCGGCACGGATGCGGATAGTCTCCGGTGGAACATCGCGGTAAATACCATAATACGAGTCGAACATTTCATGTATGTTGAATCCGTATGGTAGTGTCCAAGTGTTGTTTGTTGAGCGGATAGATAAGGCACGATCGAGTGCGAACGTGCGTTCCTCGTTGTGCTCAATGGAGAACCCGTGTACATACCAGCGACGGCGGAAGAGTTTAATGCCATAGGGCTGGAGATGAATCGTATTAGGCTCAGTACGGTGGAAATTTTGGTATGTGTATTGTACCTCTGTTTGCTCCATCATGGCATTAATCAATGTCGGAAGGAAGCGCGATCCGTAGGGGACAGATTCGAAGTCTATGCGAGAGGCGAGGTTTGCCGAGTCACGAACGGCATTGGTGAGCAAGATGGTGGAGACAAGCCATTGGCGCGTATTATCCGTGTCGCGCGTGTTGTCAATAAAGTACGCGTGCGTGCTGCGGTTGCACTCAATACGGATATTGAATATCTTATAAATAGCCTCTCTATAACGATTGAATGACTCTCGCGGGATGACGGGCTGATGCTCTTTATTGAGCACGGATTCTGCCCATGCGAGGTCAATGTCCTCCTTGGTGATGGGGCCTTGACTATAGACGATATCCAGTAGCCAAATGTATCGTTTTAATTGGTCGTTTTGCATAATGTACTAAAATTTGGTGCAAAGATACTGATTTATTTTGATATGTGCAAGTATTTGAGTGAAAAATATGGAAATTGTAACTAAAAGGCGGAAAGGGAGGCTTAAATGAGCAGAAAAAAATTATGAAAATGCGTAAAAATCAAAGATTTTTGGCGGAGAATTTGGAAAATTGAGAAAGAAATCGTATCTTTGCATGCTTTTCGTGTATACTCACACGCAAAAGCAGTAAAACAATGAATGAAGAGTAAGATTGAATAGAGATCATTTCAAGTCAGGGGGGATAGCTGGTGGGGATGAAGATTAAGATTAAGATTAAGATCCCGCAACTGATGTTCGAGGATTCGACATTCATCATTATGGAGATGGCGCACCTATAAGAGTATGTTCATATGGTACATGAATCAGAAATGGCATCTTATTATCCTGTATCACATGAGACATGATATAATAGGAATGTCAATATTGAAGAAACAATCAAAAAAATATTCGGTGTTATGATTTAATACTGAATGCACTGAGATATAATGAATTATGAAAAGTTTCTCACCCAAACCGTGGATCGCTCCACAGCCGGTATTGATTATCGGCACGTATAACGAAGATGGTACTGCCAACGCCATGAATGCTGCATGGGCAGGGCAATGGGACCAACATGAGATAATGATTTCGATGGGCTGTCACCGAACCACCGAGAATCTCAATCGTAAGGGCGAGTTTACGGTCGCTTTTGCGACGACTGAGACTTTGGTCGCATCGGACTTTGTGGGTATTGTGAGTGCGAAGGATGACCCGCATAAGATGGAGAAGACCGGTTGGAAGATTGCTAAAGCAGAGAGAGTAGATGCACCTGTATTTACCAACTTTCCGATGGCGTTGGAATGCCGCATCCGTCAGAAACTGGATGAGTCGGAGACGGGCTACTACATCGTAGCGGAGATACTAAACATCCTCGTAGATGAGCACTATCTTGCCGCAGACGGTAATCCCGACTTGGAGAAGATGCACCTAATCAGCTACGACCCTGTGCATCACGGTTATCTGGAGATAGGAAGCCGCATAGGCAACGCCTTCGCAGACGGCAAGAAATTGAAGTGATACACCATCGGCTGAAGTGATAAACTATTCCTCTGCATCGCATAGCTTTTCTTCAAGCGGGAGCAATAAGTTATGAATATTGTGAAACCAAAGCACCTCTATGTGATTGGAAATGGTTTTGACCGCTATCACGGAGCCCAAAGTTCGTATTGGGATTTTCGGCAATATATGTTACGCAGGAATCCCATTGTGGTTGCCCATTTTGATGTGTTCTTTGGTCCTAATACACTGTGTAATACGTTTAAGTCTCCCGAAGGGTGGATGGATGCTATTGATGATCGTTCTGCAAGGTGGTACTATGGGAAATCGTATCCGAAACCTAAATGGTCGGAAGGGCATCTATGGTGTAGTTTTGAGGAATATCTTGCAGAATTGAATCGGGAGAAAGTGCTGGATTATATTGATATGAACCTGCCTCCCATTAATTTGGATGATAAAGATTTTTCGATGGCTGATTATTATCTGCCCATTGATAGAACAAAGGATATGATACGAGACTGCACTTTTGAGATGCGTTTTTTGTTGCATAAATGGGTAAATACCTTGCATTTTGCAAAAGGTTGGAAGAATCGAAAATTGGATTTAGCGCCGGAGGCACTCTATTTGACTTTTAATTATACGACCTTCTTGGAAGACCTATACGAAGTTCCAGCGGAGCAAGTCTTCCATATACATGGCAGTCGAAAAGATAAATATGGCTCATTGATTATTGGGCATGGTATGGATGAGAATGTAGCATTTGAACGTTGGAAGCATAAATGTGAGGTTCAGAAACGGTTTCGTCCTAATCTAAAAGGTAGAAATGGTCATTGGTTTGCTAACGACCGCTTGCCATTTCTAATGTATTTCTTACAAGATGAATCGAAAGGAAATTGGCGAACGGACACTCGCTATTATGCCTTGCAAGAAGCGGTTGAAGTGATAGAGCACTACTATGCAACAAACCGTAAACAAACAGAAGCCGTTATAAATAAGTTTAGTAATTTATGGCAATCGTTGGATGACGTGCAGAAAGTTACGGTCATAGGTCATTCGTTGTCCAATATTGATATGCCATATTTTGAGCAGATGGCGAATGGACTGAAAAAACAAGGAGTAGAGTGGGAGTTTAGTGTTCACGACAAAAAAGATCGAGAGAGGGTTAGCCATTTTTGTAGAAAGATGAAGGTATCGAAAGATAGTTGGACGACGTTCCAGCTTTAGTTGCCCTTAGAGGCGATATTGGGCATCCATTCGTGAGAACGATTTGTAAATTGCTTCGGAGTAATCGTCAGAAGCAATAGGGAGCAGTCCCTATCACTCGTGTGTGATTCTATGGTATGGATGCTATAGGCTCTTGGAATAACAGAGCGATAAACCAGTGGTGTGAGTAGCAGCATGCGAAAATGCTAATGTAAATGGTTATCAGGGTGGGCGATAAACTCACCTTGTTTTTTGTGGCTACTGCACGAATGTGATGCGACTCTATTGCGAATGAAAATAAGGTTGAGAATCTGGCTTGCGCTTTATTTTCGACATTCTTTTATAAAAATGCGGTAAAATTTGCTACTTTCATTTTTTTTTATTACCTTTGCAAGCCGAATGGAATGCGTTCAAAAAACTATTCATAAAGAAATGAAACTTAGCATCATCACCATAAATTATAACAATGCCGCGGGGTTGCGCAGAACCTTGGATTCGGTGGCTGCGCAGCGGCTGGATGGGGTGGAACAGGCGGGAGCAACCCTTGAGGTGGAGCATATCATCATTGATGGAAACTCTACTGATGAGAGTGTAGCGATTATCCGCGATTACGAGCAGCATGTCTTGTCTATGAAGTGCGGTCAATTGGGTGTTCCATCCATCTCGTTGACATGGGTCTCCGAGCCGGACAAGGGCATTTATAATGCGATGAATAAAGGGATAGAGGTGGCTTTAGGTCTCCGGCAAGTGGATGCGCAGCATCACTCGTATTGTGTGGAAGACAATGTTGCCTCTATTGGTGTACAGAAAAGGGATGGGTACCACCACTACATTCAAATTCTCAACTCCGGCGACCTTCTTGCAGCAGACAATGTGACTGCCCGCATGTATAACGCGCTCAGTCGCGAGGATAGTGAGCCATATCCTGAGATCCTATATGGGAATATGCTCAAGGCTATGTCGAACGGAAAGTTGGTCCGTGATAATTGCGGTGGAGCTGGCGTGGGAGATTCTTTTTTGTATTTCTATAGGGGAACTCTGAATCATGATTGTGCATGGATACATAGTGAGTTGTTTAGGCGTTTTGGATTATATGATGAAGACATGAAGATTTGCTCCGATTGGAAGTGGTATGTAGATGCGATTGCGTTAGGAGGGGTGAAAACGGTTTATGTCAATATAGATGTAACGATATTTGACATGAATGGTATCAGCGAAAGTGGAGGAAAAAACAAAGAGCAGATACGGCAGGAGCGTAGCGGTTATTTAGAGGACATCTTACCCACATCTGTCCTGAATGATTATAAGAAATATGCTTTCCCTATCAGCCAATACGAGCGTTTGAGGAAGTATCATATATATGGAGTTGTGTACATTATAGAACGCATATTGTTTAAGCTTGAAAAATGGGGAATTTTATTGCCTAAATGAATTCGATTTTTAGTAATATTCGATATCAACCGCTTCGTCCGCAGGCGTATTTTCCCGTGTGGTTTGCCCATCAAGGCTTGATGGTGTTCTTCATCGTATGGATACTATGTACGAAACTATTCGGATATGGTATGGAGGTGCGCTACGCTATCGTTGCTGCGCTCTCAACCACCTTGTTTTTTATAGGTGGAAAGGTGCTGTATAAGAATAATTGCCGCTCATCGGAGAAATTGTTTATCAAGCGCGTCTTTTGGGTGGGATTTGCCGTGCGGCTCTGTTGGGTATTCTATTGCTATTTCTATTTCAATGAGGCTTATTATGGGCAAAAGATTGGCGATACTGCCGATACTGTGTGGTATGTTGAGTTTGGACAAGATATCGCCCGATGGATACAGAATGGTTTTGAGATATCCTTTGAGCAGGTTCGGGCAAACAATGCTGCTGCAATAGACGATTGTGGATATCCCTTTTGGTTGGCAATCATATACCTGCTTGTAGGAGTAGAGAATGATGTGTTCGTGCCGATGTTGGTAAAATGTGTGGTATCCGCCTTGTCCGCCATCCTTATTTATAGAATCGGGCAACGACACTTTGGTGAGTTTGCAGGACGCGTGGCAGGAATTTTCGTGGCACTCAATCCGAATATCATCTATTGGTGTGGCACTATGTATAAAGAAGCGGAGCTGGTTTTTCTTTGTTGCCTGTTTATCAATGAGATGGATAAAGCATTGGGGCGTAACACCAAGTTAACCTTCAAAGCGCTATTACCTGCAACTATGATAGGTCTATATCTGTTCTTCTACCGTTCTGCACTCGGCTTGGTGGCTTTTTTAGCAATGTTCTCGCATGTGGTCCTGGCAAGCCAAAAGATCATCAGTTGGGGGAAAAAGGTATTGGCGGGAGTGATGGTGGCTGCCGTGTTGTTGATAGGAATGGGGGAGAATATACGTTACCAAACACGAAAGGTGGTAGAAACAGTCCAATCAGATGCACAGCAGCAAGATATGGCGCATCGCTCGAAAATGAAAGGAGGTAACTCATTTGCAAAATATGCCGGCGCGGCTGTGTTTGCACCATTGATTTTCACAATACCGTTCCCTACGTTTAATATGGCGAATGAAAGTCAGGTGTTGCAAATGGAGTTGTCCGGCGGAAACTTTATCAAGAATCTGCTATCGTTCTTTGTTATCTTGTCCTTGCTTGTGTTGCTGTTTAGTGGGGAATGGCGAAAGCATGTGTTCATTATTGCGTACACTTGTGGTTATTTAGCCTGCTTGACGCTAAGTAACTTTGCGCATTCCAGCCGCTTTCATATGCCTATTTGGCCCATGTTGATGCTTTTTGGCGCTTTTGGAATAAGCCTTGTACAGCAGAACAAGAAATGGAAAAAAATGTGGCCGATAATGTTGATAGCCGAAGTGGCGATTTGTGTGGCATGGAATTGGTTTAAACTCAAAGGAAGAGGAATGATATAATAGCAGGAATGAAATCATTTGAAATACCCTTTTAGTTATGTCTTCATGGCAAAAGAATAGTAAATTAAGTTTTATAGTTCCGGTGTATGGCGTGGAACTTTATCTGCGGAAGTGCGTGGATAGTCTGCTTCGTCAAAACTATGAGAACTATGAGATTATTCTGGTGGACGATGATAGTAATGATGCTTGTCCTGCTATATGTGATGAGTATGCAGCGTTGCACGAACGAATCACTGTAATCCATCGTGAGAATGGAGGACTGAGTGCCGCACGAAACACAGGTATTGCAGCTGCAAAAGGAGACTATGTGTGTTTTGTGGATAGCGATGATTTCTGGGAGGAAAATGTGCTGGGTGAACTGATGGAGCAGGTGGAGCAAGAGCAATTGGAAGTGCTACGCTTTGACTTTCAGAATGTACGCATACAGAATGGACATTACGAAGTTTTTGAACCTTATAAGCAACATCATCCGGTGGATTATAATGCGGAGGTGGTTACAGGATTGGAATACTTAAACCATCGGATGTGGTATCAAACCTACGCATGCCAGTGGATACTGAGCATCGATATTGCTAAGCAGGAACTATTTACGGAGCATATTCATTTTGAAGATGTTGATTGGACACCGAGGATGATGCTGCGTGCAAGGCGGGTGAATAGTACTCTAACGGTAGTCTATAACTATTTGCAGCGAGAGGGGGGAATTACAGGAACAAAAGGGGTAGAGAAAAAGAAAAAGAATATAGAAGACCAATATATCGTGCTTCAAGGGCTGAATAGACTCTATGCGGAGCATAGCGATTGTATTTGGCTAAGAAATATGATGAGCTCGCTCACATCCGGAATACTGACGAGCGCATCCGGCATCTCCTTCCTTTTGGCATCCGAGTATGTCCGAAAACTAAAGGCAGAAGGCGTGTTCCCCTTGCGCATAGATAATCAAGGAAGAACATTTGCCAGACGGGCTAAGTTAACAAACATAAACCCTTATTTATACTGCCTTGTCAGTCGAATTAGCAGAATGATACGATGAAGATATTGTTTGTAGCATCCGGCAGGTCCGGAGGTGTGAATGCCATTGTTAAGAATCAGGGTGAATCTCTTCGAAAAGAAGGAGTAGATGTGGCGTATTTTGTGGTGAAGCAGTATGGAGTCAAAGGTTACATAAAGACCATACCGACACTCAGAAAGACCATCCGAGAAATCAAACCGGATGTGGTGCATGCCCACTATGGCTGGTGCGCATATATCAGTTCACTGGCGTTGGCTGGTTTGGATATACCCATGGTGGCATCGCTGATGGGAAATGATATCCTTGACCATAAATGGTATCCATGGATGGCACAGGTGTTCAGAAAACTATTCCGATGGCAAGCCACGATTGTTAAGTCGCAGGAGATGCGTAATCGAGTGGGAATACCGCAGGCAATGGTTATTCCGAACGGAGTGAATATGAAACTCTTTCGAGAGTTAAACCAAGAGGAGTGCCGAAATCAGATGGGATGGAGCAAAGATAAGTGGCATGTGCTCTTCTTGGGCAGACGCACTGATACCCGTAAAAATTATCCATTGGCAGAGGAGGCGGTGGCTTTGCTCAATAAGCAATATACGCACATAAGAACGATAGAGAGACATTGTTTGGAGGGCTACAAAAACGAGGATACACCTGTGGTATATAATGCGGCGGATGCGGCCATATTACCGAGTTTCTATGAAGGAAGTGCCAACGCACTTAAGGAGACAATGGCGTGTGGGGTGCCGCTTGTGGCGACACCTTGTGGAGATGCCGAGGAACGACTGCTGCGAGTAACCGGTTCGGCTTGCTCCAAAACATATCAAGTAGAGGAGATCGCAACGCTGCTCGAGAAAGCACTGAAATGGGAAGGAAAAACCAATGGAAGACAAATCTTACAAGAGGACGGATTGAGTAGTAAGCAAGTGGCTGAACAATTAATTCAAATCTATACAATAAGAAAATGAAAGTAGCATATACGATAGGTGCATTGGCGAGAGGAGGAGCAGAAAATCTGCTACTTGATGTTTTTCGGAATATACAGGAATCCTCCATAGATGCTGTGTTAATCCATCGCCATGGTGGTCCTATGCAAGACGAATTCGATAAAAGTGGTGTAAAAAGAATTCAACTTACTCACAGAAAAGGACACCTGCTACAATATTTGTGGGCATATAGAAAAATCATCCGCGCAGAGAAGGTGGATATCATTCATGCACAGCATTTACTGGATAGTATATATGGTCGATTAGCTGTAGGAAAAAAGTACCCTATCGTATTGACTTTTCATGGTTCCGAGGGCTGTATGTGCAGTAGATGTACGGCTATGTTATATAGAATAGCAATGTTGTGTGCAAACAAAATATGTTTTGTCAGCGATACGCAACGTAAGATGTATATTGCACGATATGGTTCTTTGGTTGAGAAGAAGAGTGTAGTGGTCTATAACGGAATAGACTTTGGTAAGTTTGAAACTGCATGTGTGAAGGACAATGATCAAAAGCCCAAAGAGCGTATTGGGGATGCGAAACTATGTATGGTGGGGAATTTTAACTCCGTAAGGAATCACATGGTCGTTTGTCAAGCATTGGCAAAATTGAAGGATATGCCGATATGCTTCTACTTTATAGGTGGAAAAATAGAAAATGAAGCAGATAAGTATGATGCGTGTGTTGCATTTTGTAAAGAGAATGGTTTGAATGTGGAGTTTATGGGGCAGAGAAAGGATGTCCCGGAGTTGCTGCGAGAGATGGATGGGTTTGTGTATGCCAGTAGAACTGATACTTTCGGCATTGCTGTTATAGAGGCCATGGCGGCAGGTCTTCCGGTGGTTGTGAACGATTGGTCTGTTATGCAGGAAGTGTGCGATGGAGCACCCGCTGTTTGGATGTACGAAAGTAGGGATGTGAACGATTGTGCCGACCGAATGAAAGACCTAATTAACGATATACAAACCTACAATCAAAAATTACAGATTAGATGTGAGCGGCAAGCCCTATGGGTACGTGAGAGATTCTCTATACAAAACCATATTAAACAATTGGAGAAAGTGTATGTGTGGAATATACGGTAGTACTAAAATGCTCTAAAAAAAGACTTAAATAAAAGTATGCAGTGGTATAGATTAATTATGGGAGTCTTGCGAAGGTTCCGGATTCCATATCTACTTTCGGATGAGTGTAAAGTAAAACTATGGTATTGGTTAAGCTTCGGAAAAACAATAAATTTGAAGAATCCCCAAACATACTCAGAGAAATTGCAGTGGCTGAAACTATACGACCACAATCCAAAATACACGATGATGGTGGATAAGTATGCCGTGAAGCAATGGGTATCTGATACAATAGGGGAGCAATATGTCATACCGACTATTGGCGTGTGGGATAGGTTTGAAGAAGTATGTTTAGACAGTCTCCCTGAGAAATTCGTACTTAAAACCACGCAAGGATGTGGTAATAATGGTGTGGCTGTGGTGAAGAGCAAAAGTGTAGTAAACATGGCAGAAATAGCCTCTAAGTTTCGAAAGGCGGGTAGAAGAAATGCTTATAAAATGTTGGGCGAATGGCCGTATAAAGATGTGGCGCCACGGATTTTAGCAGAGAAATATATGGAGGACCAATATGGGGAACTGCGCGACTATAAGTTCTTCTGTTTTGATGGAAAAGTAAAGGCGATGTTTATTGCCTCGGGGCGCTCAAAGGGGCAAGTGTGCTTTGATTTCTATGATGAGAAGTTTAATTATCTAAATATAGAGCATGGACATCCCACTACTAATGGAAGTCCTACAAAACCGCTTGCTTGGGAGGAGATGATATGTATAGCGGAGAAACTATCCGTAGGAATTCCCCATGTACGAGTGGATTTGTATGAAGTGGATGGACATCCGTATTTTGGTGAAATGACATTCTATCACCATGGGGGATTAGTCCCTTTCAAGCCTGCAAAGTGGGATAAGATATTTGGCGATTGGATAAAACTGCCTATAAGATGATAGATATAAAAACTATAAAACTTGTAGTATGGGATTTGGACGATACATTTTGGTCCGGAACCATCAGTGAAGGGGAAATAACCCCTATTGCGGCACATGTACAGTTGATACACGACTTGACGGATTGTGGTATCATTAATACTATCTGTTCGAAGAACGACCAAGACATAACAGAGAAGAAATTGCGTGAACTGGGCGTATGGGAAGAATTCGTCTTCGCCAGCATTAATTGGGATAATAAAGCCATGCGGCTACAAGCACAAATAGATGGGATGGCGCTACGTCCGGCTAATGTGTTGTTCATAGACGATAATCATTTTAATCTACAGGAAGCACAACACGCAATGCCGATGTTGCAGGTAGCCGAACCGCAAGATGCAATACCCGAATTGATAAGGCAAGTGGCTGCAGCAGAGAAGAAGGATTTGACACATAAGCGTTTGGGGCAATATAAGGTATTAGAGCAAAAAGCTAAGGTGAGTTTGTCGTATGAATCTGGTGAAGACTTTCTATATGCTACCCAAATCAAAGTGCGGATGGTAGAGCTAAGAGAAAATGTGAGTGAGCAATTATTGTTAAGATTGCATGAATTGGTGATGCGTACTAATCAGCTGAACTTCACGAAGAACCGATGTCCGATAGGTGAATTAAGACAGCGGATTGAAGACTCGAAATATAGATGCGGATATGTGGAGGTGCATGATAAGTTCGGAGACTATGGAATAGTTGGATTCTATGTCCTAAACATGGAAGCAAACGAATTGGAACATTTCCTATTCAGTTGCCGTACTATGGGGCAGAAAATAGAACAATGGGTATATGCACAACTGCGATTTCCGAGACTAAAGGTAGTAGGCGAAGTACGTACGCAATTGAATACAACAGAAGTGCCGGGTTGGATTAACCAAGTTCCTACTCCCTCTCAAGAAGAAACAATTTCGCACAAAAGTGAGCGAAAGAAAGCAAAATCAAAAGGAAAAATTTTGTTGAAAGGACCTTGCGATTTGTCGAATTCAGAGGTGTATATTAAGAATCTTGAGCAGTTTGATACGGATTTTGCCTATGTAACAGAAAAGGGGCAGATTATAGAAGCACATAATCATTCCGTTATGATAGCCGGACTGATGGAATATACGGAGGAGGATAGGAGAGTATTGTCAGAGGAATGTTGTTTCGTGGATCCTAAAATGTTTGACGGGCGATTCTTTACAAATCAGTATGATGTGATATTCTTAAGTTCGCTAATAGAGTATAATTTAAAGATTTATCGGCGAAAAGGGTCAGAGCTAAAGATTCCGTTCGGTTCTGCAGCACAAGACCTAACGAATCCTAAGCATTGGGATAGTTTGGTAGAAGGGAGGCTGTATTGTAGTCAAAACAAGTTTACGAAAGCCTATTTACAATCGTTTGCTGAGAAATACGAAAATATTGAACCTACCAGTCCGGAGACTTATAAGGATTTTTTGCAGAAGACCTTAGCTTGGTTGAGCAATGACACAACGCTATGTATTATTCTGGGTGCTACAAAGTTCTACGATGAACAAGATAATCAGGCAGCATTTCATCGAGAAATAAACAAGGTAGTAAAAGCATTAGCCGCAGAAAACCCCAGATTGAGATATATCGAATTAGATTCGTTTATCCATACTCCTAAAGATTATGATGGTTCGATTGATCATTTTACAACCCGCGTGTATTATGACATCTCTCAGGCAATGGTAGCAACCATAGAAGAAGTAACCGGCAATAGAGTAGAAAAATATAGTAGGGCAAAAATATGGGTGGATCAATTTATGGTGAATGGTAGGAAAATCGTCAAAAAGCATGTGGGGGGGGTAAAACGAAGTTATATGGCATTCTTCAAAAGATATATCTTAAAATTAGGCATAAAAGGAGCCTAAAGCAATAGTACTATGTGCGGAATAGCAGGTATCGTAAAATATAACAATCAAAAAGCCGAAGAAGCACGACTGCTACAGATGATGCATCGGATGAAGTATCGTGGTCCGAATGATGAAGGTATCTTCATAGCCGATGGAGTGGGGTTGGGACATGTGCGTCTCAGTATCTTGGACTTGTCGCCGGCAGGGCATCAGCCTATGGAGAACGAACGGTATGCGTTGGTGCTCAATGGCGAGGTCTACAACTATGTGGAGTTGCGGGAGGAACTAATCGTGCTGGGGCATACATTCCATACCCAAACAGATACAGAGGTGCTGCTTGAGGCATACACCGAATGGGGAGTCAATTGTTTGGACAGACTAAATGGGATGTTCGCGTTTGCCGTATATGATAAGTTGACGAAAGATGTGGTGATAGTGCGCGACCGATTTGGTGTGAAACCGCTATATTACTACGAAGGCAAAGACGAGTTGATTTTTGCCTCGGAGATCCCTCCTATTTTAGAGGTGTATGGTCAAAAGAATACAGCGAACGACCAAGCTGTTTTCGACTACTTGGTGTTTAACCGTACAGACCAAACGGAGGAGACTTTTTTTAGGGATATCAAGAAACTGCAGCACGGATGCTATATGCGGGTGGAGGGTGCACGGTGCACGGTGCACAAATGGTATAACTTGGCAGAGCGAGTAGCCGCTGCCACCATCAAAAGCAATACTGAAACCTATATCAAGGAATTGGATAGTGCCGTAGAGATGAGGCTAAGAAGCGATGTGCCGGTAGGAGTCTGCTTGAGTGGAGGTCTGGATTCAAGCACAATAGCATCGCTACTCGTCAAGCACTTCGGAAAAGAGGATATCAGCACTTTCTCTGCCGTATATGGAAAAGAAAATAATGCAGATGAGTCAAGGTTCATTGAACTATACAAGGGGCATTTAAGGAATATGTATTACACCGTGCCGACTGCCGATACATTGTTGGAAGATATGGACGACTTCATTCGCTCGCATGCAGAACCATTACCAAGCACTGGACCGTATGCGCAATACCGAGTGATGAAATTGGCGAAGGAACATGTAACCGTAACATTAGATGGACAAGGGGCGGATGAAGAGTTGGCAGGTTATCACTATTTTTACGGTCTATATTACAAGAGTCTGCTTAAGAAGTTCCGTGTGGGTACCTTGTTGAAAGAAATGGTGCTTTACATACAGTTGCACAAATCGTTGTATGCGTTAAAGACCTTCCTGTTTTTCCTCTTACCATCGCGTATGCGCACAAAGGCACGTCTGCAGGAACGAGCGTATGTGAATAAAGAGTTTGCAAAAAAGCATAAGGATAGTGTGATAGCTGATTCCCTTTATGGTTCGCAAACCATGCAGGAGGCGCTGGTGAACCATTTTGAATATAAGTTGGAGCACTTGCTGAAATGGAATGACCGAAACTCGATGGCATTCTCAATAGAGAGTCGTACACCTTTCTTGGACTACCGATTGGTAGAATATACTTTGCGCACAGAAGATAGTGCTAAGATTAAGAATGGTTACACAAAAAGTATCCTGCGCGAAGCAATGAAAGGAATACTTCCCGAACCCATCCGGCTGCGCAGAGACAAAAAAGGCTTTTCCACGCCTCAAGATGAGTGGTTCAGAGAGGATAGATTTCAAAAACTGGTTCGAGAGACGTTGGATAGTAAGATTTGTCGAGAGCGTGGATATATTGATGTAGATGCTGCATTGGCATTGTATGACAAACACATACGGAAGGAAATCAATATAGCAAAGGACATCTGGAAATGGGTGAACCTGGAGTTGTGGTTTAGAATGTTTATTGATTAGTAATATGGCAAAGATCTTAGTAACAGGAGCCGCTGGCTTCATTGGCTCCAAACTGGCATACGAATTGGCTAAACGAGGCGATGAGGTAGTGGGAGTGGACAACCTGAACGACTACTACGATGTGCGTCTCAAAGAGGGGCGACTACAAGAGTTTGGAAATGGGTGGACTTTCGTTAAGATGTCTATCGATGATAAGGAAAAATTGGATGCACTCTTCGAGAAAGAACATTTCGACTCCGTAGTGAATCTGGCTGCGCAAGCAGGGGTGCGCTATTCTATCACTAACCCGTATAGCTATATGCAGTCCAACCTCGTAGGCTTTCTCAATATCCTTGAGGCTTGCCGTCATTACGACCTCAAACATTTGGTCTTTGCCTCATCTTCTTCCGTCTATGGTATGAATACGAAAGTACCATATAGCGAGGACGACAGAGTGGATACCCCAGTCTCACTCTATGCTGCCAGCAAGAAGTCAAATGAACTGATGGCACATTGTTATAGCAAACTATACGGATTTTCATGCATAGGTCTGCGTTTCTTTACGGTCTATGGACCATGGGGACGACCGGATATGAGTCCTATGCTGTTCGCTAATGCACTTCGTGATGGCAAACCAATCAAGGTGTTCAATAATGGGGATATGATACGCAATTTTACCTATATAGATGATATCGTGGAGGGGACAATTAGAGCCATCGACCATCCACTGGATGCCAACGAATGTCCAAACAGGGTGGCATATAGAATTTATAACATCGGTTGCAGCCACCCGGTGAAGTTGATGGATTTTATCCGTGAGATTGAGATGGCGTACGGAAAGGAAGCTGAGAAAATCTACTTGCCGATGCAACCGGGGGATGTGTATCAGACTAATGCAGATACCACTAAGTTAGAAACAGAGATAGGATATGCCCCCAAATGGAACCTGCACGAGGGAATCCGAGAGTTTATGGAGTGGTATAAGTCAGATAAAAATCCGCTTTCTTGAATATCCTATTATGACAATTCTTTCATAGTACAAAGAGATTGAACGCACGGCGTGGTGCCAATATGGCATTCCTCCCCTAACATGAATCTTGGCTTATTCCGATTTCTACCAATATGTAGGGAACATGTTGAACTGACTATGTAATAAACTTATTTCGAGGTTACCTACAATAAAATCGGATATAAACCTTGCAAATGTCAGTTTTTTTTAGTACCTTTGCCCTCGGATTCGGTAGAAAATGTAACAAGCAAGCCAATTATTTGGTAGAAAAATGTAATATATAACGAAAATATGCACATACGTTGGAGGGATATGTGGGTGAAATACTGCGGGTGGGAGTGAACTACGAAAAAAAGACCAAAATACATGAGTGTGCAATAGAACGCCTTCATAAAAATGGACCTCTAAAAAACGCAAAGGTAACCGAGCGGAGGAAACTGATAGAAATATTGGTGCAAACGAATATCCGTATTTCCAAAGAGGTGTTGGCAGAGCAACTGAGCATAAGCGTATCTACCATAAAGCGCGAAATAAAAACACTCGGATATGAATGGGTGGGGCACTCTGCCAATGGCTATTGGGAGAAGACGAGTTAGCAGACAAATGTGCAACTAATTTTTCTTTGGTCAGCTCGACAAGTAGAAAGAAATGGTTTCTATAAACATAGTGCCAAGAGTTATCAATCAAATAATATGGCTAATAATCATAGAACAATAAAAAATGTGTCCCATGGAATATGGGTACGGCTATGTGCTATTATTGCACGGCATATATTTCCGGCTGCGCTTCGCATGCCGTTCTTCCGTATGATGGGTATGAAGATCGGTAGAGGAACGAAAATAGCCGCTACTGTAGATGTAGATCAGTCTGCACCAGAGTTGATCACCATCGGTGAGAACGTGTGGGTAACTCGAGGGGTGATGCTTCTTTGCCATCAACGAAACCTTGCGGAATATGAGGTCGGAAAACCGGTGATGGATTGTGAACTCATTTATAAACCTATCGTGATAGGAGATGGTGCCCACATAGGCATCGGCGCTATTATCATGCCTGGTGTTACCATTGGTTGTGGGGCTGTGATTGGAGCGGGGAGTGTGGTTACGAAAGATATTCCGCCATATAGTGTTGCAGTTGGTACTCCTGCAAAAGTAATAAAGTCATTTGTAAAAGGAAAAAATGAAAATTTGGATTGATGTAACCAATACTCCGCATGTGAATGTGCTGATGCCGATATATAGGCATTTGGTTTCGAAAGGACATGAGTTAATTATTACCGCGCGTGATTTCTCGGAAACTATCCCCCTATTGCGTAGAAATGGCATAGAGCCAATAATCATCGGTACCCACAAGGGAAAGAGTCGTTTGAAGAAATCTCTTGGTCTGTTGGTACGCTATTGGCAACTATTGACGCGTGTCCCACACTTTGACCTTGCTTTCTCCTTGGGGGGGAGTTATACATCACCGATAGCATGGCTGCGCGGAAAAAAGTCTATAACATTCTCAGATAATGACTTTACAACCCATAAGTTCGTAAGCTATTTATTCAGTTCATATTTTATTTTTCCATCATACTTAAAATACCAAGAGGCGAAGAAAAAGTTTCACATAAAGGACGCACAGATTAAAACTTTTGATGGATTCAAGGAAGATATCTATATTGCTGACTACAAAGTGGATGAGCATTTCTTAGATCAATTACCATGGAAAGAGTTTATCACTATTCGACCTGAGAACTTGAAGGCGGCTTATGTGCCGAAAGATGCGGTAACCATAGTTCCTGAACTCTTTGAAGTATTCAAAGATCAAAATATCCTTTTCTTGCCGCGCTATGAGGAGGAGAAAAAAATGGCGGAAAGCTATCCTAATGTATGGTATCCGCCCATGCCGTTGGTAGGCTTGGATGTGTGCTATTATACAAAAGCTATGTTGACAGGAGCTGGCACTTTCGCACGTGAAGCAGCTCTGTTAGGTGTTCCTGCAGTTTCCTTTTTTCCTCGCAACGAATTCCTCACGGTTGATGTTGTGCTCCAAGAACAAGGTAAAGAGTTTAAAAGCCGATCGGCACAAGAAATCCGTGATTATGTGCTCGCCTCGTCAGCAAAGGCTGTTGAACGCACCCTCGGAGACACATCTCGCAGTAAAAAAGTACTCTCCGATGTCCTTTCCATTTTCGACTCCATCATAAAAGAACAGTAATGATACTGTGGAGAGAAGTCGGTGGGTAGATGAGAGCAATCTAAGTAATAAACTGCTTATGATGTGTTTTGGAAACAGTTTAAGTGATAGAGGTTCTCTATACAATGTGGTGGATATAGTGTCTTTTGGACTTTATAATCCTCCCGAGAAATTAGACAACTATGCAAAAGTAACGAACGTAGTACCTTTGCAAGCAAATCTTCAAGATTATTAGAAGGTATAATATATATTCGAGAAAAGCAGTAATTTTACTGCAAAATAGAAATAAAACAAATGACATACCTGCAATTCTATAATCAGTGGCATCCGTTTGCGTGCTTCAGTACGCAGCAAGTGAAATGGTATTATTCAATGTGCTTGGTGACTGAAAAATAAGATACTATTTCTTGCGATTTTTGCTTAAAATTGCAGAATTTGTAAAAATAAGGTGTGAAAAATTTGTCTATTTGGAAATAAATCTGTATTTTTGCAGAAAAATTTTAGGTTTATGGAATATACAGAGTTGTTGGAGAGACAAATTATCGGTCGTTTGCGAGTGGATAATCCATGGTGGACAGAGGGGGAGATTCCTGCCTACTACAAGGAGATGACACCTCGGTTGTATCTGGATATGTTTTATCCCTTGGTGAAGGAAAACGAGGTAAAGCGGGCGATGATATTGATGGGACCTCGGCGTGTGGGGAAGACGGTCATGCTATATCACACTATCCAGCGACTGATAGAGGATGGTGTCTCTCCCCAAAATATCATATATATTTCGGTAGAAACCCCTATCTACAACAAGATTTACCTTGAGCAACTATTCTACCTTTCCAAAAAGACCTTGGGTAAGAAAAAGAATGACCAAGAGGAATACTATGTATTCTTTGATGAGATTCAATACTTGAAAGATTGGGAGGTTAACTTGAAATCGCTGGTAGATACCTACAAGAATGTAAAATTTGTGGCATCGGGTTCTGCAGCAGCGGAGTTGAAGAAAAGGAGTGATGAGAGTGGGGCAGGGCGTTTCACGGATTTTAGTCTGCCACCTTTGACGTTTTACGAATACATACACCTGAAGGGGTATGAGCACCTGATGATTCCGCAAACGATGGAGTGGAAAGGCGGGAAAGTTCCCTATCAAGGGACAGTGGATGTGGATAAGCTAAACGCTCTGTTTGTGGACTACATCAATTATGGAGGTTATCCGGAAGTGGTGTTCAGCGAGAAGATACAAGAGAATCCCGGGCAGTTCATCAGGCACGATATTATTGATAAGGTGCTTTTGCGAGACCTTCCCAGTTTGTACGGCATACAGGATGTGCAGGAATTGAACTCGTTGTTTACGATGATTGCATACCATTCCGGCGCACAATTCTCTTTTGAGTCGTTGTCGAAAGAATCGGGAGTGCGTAAAGACCTCTTACGGAAATATATCGCTTATCTTGAGGCTGCATTTTTAATAAAAGTGGTGCACCGAACGGATGATACCGCTAAACGGTATCAACGGGAAGTGAGTTTTAAGATTTATCTAACCAATCCATCTCTTCGTTGTGCGCTGTTTCAGCCTATTCGTGAAACCGATGAGAAAATAGGCGATATGGTAGAGACGGCAGTCTATGCACAATGGATTCCACGGCAAGGCATTGATATATCTTATGCGAACTGGCGACTTAGTAATCGAGAACAGGGGGAAGTGGACATTGTGGGGATTGATATCGCTCGGCAGAAACCACAATGGGCTGTGGAGGTGAAGTGGAGTGATCGCTATCCAGATTATCCGGGTGAATTGGTTTCTCTGCTCGGATTTATGCCTAAAAACGGGCTGGAAGAGGCAATTGTAACTTCCAAAACAATGACCATAGATAAGCAGATGGAGCAAGTGTTGTTGCATTTTATACCCGTGGCATGCTATGCTTATACAGTGGGCGAGAATACGCTAAAGCATGTCTATGATTATGCCGGATTATAGCTCTGCAAATAAGACGGATGAATCATGCTTATTTGTAAACTTGATAGTAATGTGTTGAATATAAGTTTGTTGTGATTGAAAAATAAGAATCCATTCCTCTTTGTTGTGTTCTACAGACATTTCTTAGGTCAAAATCAACTGCTTGTGGCAGTATGAATGAAAAAGAGTTTTATCGTTATGAAGGTAAGTATTTTCGCGAAAACGAACCTATATTGATAAGCCGTGGATGTACCATCCATACCAAGAAGGTGACAATGAGTGACTCTTCGAGGTTTTCTGCCGATGGTGGAGCAGGGGAGTAGAGTGCTGATTTTCAGTCAGTTCACCTCTTATCTGAAGATGGCGAGAGAGGCTATTCAGAAAGCGGGCATGAAGGATATGTTCTATTTGGATGGCAGCACCCCCATCAAGGAACGGCAAGGTATGGTGGAGGCTTTCCAAAGCGGCAAGGGACAAGTGTTCTTGATTTCCTTGAAGGCCGGCGGATTGGGGCTAAACCTCACGGGTGCGAACTATGTGATTCATCTGGACCCATGGTGGAATCCCGCTATTGAGCAGCAGGCTACCGACCGCGCTTATCGTATCGGACTAAACCAAAAGGTAACGGTCTATCACCTCATCGCTGAGCATACCATTGAGGAGAAAATTTTGCGTCTGCACCAAACCAAACAGTCGCTGGCGGACTCGCTGCTCGAAGGAACGAATATGTCGCACAAACTCACCACGCAAGACCTCATGGAACTGCTTGGCTGAAAATCAGGATGCTTAAAACTTGGTAGCCCCGATTAGTCGGGATGTACCCGGGCAGTATGCATAACAATTTTAAGCAGGCGAGGACGCCTGCGTACCCGGACACCATATACAAAATAGTAATTCGTAATTCGTAATTCGTAAATCGTAAATATCTGTTATGTTGGTTACATTGATTGCGGGGGCACGCCCGAACTTTATGAAGATTGCCCCTATCATCCGTGCGATAAAAGCGGCGGAGGCGGCAGTGAGAGATATGCGCTATCGTTTGGTGCATACAGGGCAGCACTACGACAAGAATATGTCCGATACTTTCTTCGAGGAGTTG
>CAMFEN010000003.1 GCA_945949375.1 uncultured Bacteroidales bacterium
GCCACTGCCACCGCAGAATACACCTATGCTTTCGACAGTTGGACGATTAACCCCGCCGGCAATACTGTAACCGCGGATATTACCATCACGGCGATTTTCACCTGCACGGCAAACAACTACACCCTGACATGGAATGCCAATGGCGGTTTGCTGACGGGCGAATATACCCAAGGTACCATTGCCTACGGCACCACCATCGTGCCACCTGCTGACCCCACCCGCGAAGGCTATACCTTCCTCGGATGGGATGTTACACCCGCTGCCACGATGCCCGCCGCCAACACCACCTACACCGCACAATGGGAAGCCATCGTCATCACAGAGACCACTTTCCATACCGCGGGCAACTGGTCGGTAGCAAGCAACTGGACCAACGGGCTGCCCTCCGAGAGCCTGATAGCGAACATTGAGGCAAACTGCGTGGTAGATATTCCCACCGCCGTGGCTAAACAAGTGCGTTTGAAGAGCGGCAACACGCTGACTGTGGCTCCCGCAGGCGGCTTGCAGATAGCCGAAGACATCAAGCGCCAAGGCGGCACCACGCTCCTGACCGGCGACCTGACGATACAATCCAACAGCACTAACCAAGGCGCTATCGTCATCGGTACGGAAGACGGAAACACCCCCGCTACTGTGGAGTTCTACTCAAAGGCATACAAAGATGCCCACACCCACTATCAGTACATCGGCATCCCGTTCAGCAACGCACCTCTGGCAACCGATTTCTTCACCGGATCGTATGTATATACCTACCAAGAATCCACCGGTTGGGTGAAAGCCACCACGAGCACCACGCTGCAAGCCTTCACGGGCTACTGCCTCTCGCAAACAGCAGCCAAGACCTACACTATGCAGGGACAACTCTGCGCCTCCGCCACAAAGAGCATTCCGCTCACCTACTCGGCGCAGAACGGCGCAAACTTGGTCGGCAACTCGTGGATGGCACCGCTGCAAATCAACAACTTCGAAGATGCGGACTTCCCCGAGGGCGCAGAGAAGACTATCTTTATCTACAACACCGGCTCGAAAGATGAATATACTTCCAATAACGGCAGCAGCAGTTTCGGCAGCAAGCCAGGGCAGTATTTCAGCATACCTATCCACGCTGCACCCTATGCAGACGGACTGCCGACGGCTATCCCGCCGATGCAAGCGTTCCAAGTGAACACCACGCAAGCCGGCTCGCTTATGCTGAACTACGCACGACTAACCGGCGGAAGCGCGGCTCTCTCTACAGAACCGCTGAAAGCCCCGCGTGCGCTGGCAGCCGCAGAAGCACCCATCGTGCTGCGCATTGCAGTAAGCGGCAATGAGGGCAAAGCATCGAGCGACCAAGTCTATCTGATGCAACGGGCGGACTTCACCGACGGATTTGATAACGGATGGGATGGAACGAAGATGCAGGGAGACGCTAACCTGCTGAGCCTCTACACTGCTGACAACAAAGCCATTGACGCGCGGCAGAACATGATTGGTACGCAACTGGTCTTCCGCGCCGGCGAAGAACAAACATATACGTTGGCTTATGAGTACAACGGCTCCGAGATGATCTATCTTCACGATGCGAAAACCAATATGTATAGTCCGATCTCCGATGGCGGCACCTATGCCTTTAGCAGTACGGCAGCAGAGGTATCGGCTCGTTTCCGTATTGCTTCGGCAGAGGAGGCTTTGCAAACGCCCACCGGCATAGAGCATATCAGCATGCAAGACGGCATACTATACAACCCCTCTGCGCAAGAAATGCACATCCGTATCTTCGACGCAAGAGGTAGCCTGCTGATGCAAACCACTACCACAGAGACGACCTTCCGAATGGAGAGCTACGGCAATGGTGTATATATCATGGAGGTAACAACCGGCACACAACGCCAAGTAATGAAAATCATCAATTGTAAAATAGTCAAATAGTAACCCCCGTGTCGCGCTATCTCCTATCCATATTGCTGATCGCTATTTCTGCCACCGGTGCGGGAAAGCCTTATAGTAGCCCATATACCGCTGCAACATCCGCTACCCAAACGGTAGAGGTCTTTGGTGGCAGCCAAGCCTACTATTCTCCGTTCACGCAAATGAGCCATCAGCAACGCCAAAATAGCACCTTTGCCATTACAACGATGCCGGCTATACAGATGGCAGGGAATGCGAAGAACCATAGTAGGGTAGGCATGTCGTTCTCACCCCAAGCAAGTTGGTACGGGGCTACGCTTAAAAACAGGCGATGGAATACGGTAGAAGGGCAGCAAGCGCAAACCGATAGAGGTATTCAGTCAGGAGTATCCGAAGTGTATGCGCATACGTCCGCGGTGAAAGACTTGTTCCGCGTAGAGCGGTTAACTGCCATCACTCGTGTAACCACTCGTTCCTATATCGGAGAAACGATAGGGGGCGTATATACGCCTCAAAGCAAGCGGTATGCTTCCCCTATCGTTCCGCCCGGGGATGATGATAATCCCTTAGGAGGCACACCACAGCCCATCGTACCGCCCGGAGACGACGACACACCATTAGCACCCGTTGGAGACCTACCCGCAGGGCTGATGTGTCTGCTCGCTGTAGCCTATATCCTGTATCCGCGCAAAGCGTGCCCGGGTGCGCAGGCGTCCCCGCCTGCTGTTAGAAGTTAGAAGTTAGAAGTTAGAAGTTAGACCGCGCTCCGCGCTGTTAGAAGTTTGACTGCTGCCCGTGAGCGCAGGCGTCCTCAATACTTATATGTCGCGCTTTTCGTTTTTCGATACCCGTACCCCGCTACCATCAGCAGCAGCAATCCCCACGGCATATCTCCCAAAGGGTCGGGGAATGGTTCTACTGGCGGTCTGGAGGGATCTACTCGTTGAGGAGGAGTAAAGTCAAGGTCATAAAGCGAGTAGGCGATACACTTCGGCAACTCACCGCGTGCCGTCGCTAACGGGCTCACCGAACGAAACCGCAGCGGCACGCTCATATCGCAGGCTACGCTCCCTTGACCCGTCAGCACCATGCCTTGGGTGGCTGGACCATCCGGCGTGGTGAAGAGTTGATAGTCGTAGCCCCATGACGCTTGGTGCGCCTCGGGGAAAGACTGAGATTTAGATATACGCTGAGGCTGCGCTACAGCCAGTATCGTACTTAACCCTGTCATGGAGAGTAGTACTAACATCTTGCGTTTTATCATAACAACTTCCTCCTAATACAATTAGAGTTTTCTAAAAAACAGACTGCAATATAATGAATGTTAATTACGCATCAATGAACGGAGAATACCATATTGATGCAATTCCGGTTTGACCAAAATAATTAATGGCTAATTACACGGTAATTACATGTCAAACAAGTAAGAACAATTACACGTTACTACCGGCAGACACCGCGCAGCGTAACCGCGCCGTCTTTGCTCTCCACGCGCACGAGGTACGTACCCTGTTGCGGCACGGCGTAGTGCCGTTCGTAGTGGCGTGTCTGCTCGTGGTGGAGCAACTTACCGCTCGGGTCATATACCCACACCTCTGCTGCTTCGGGCAGTCCGCGCACTACAAGGCTTTGTTTATCCGTGCTGAGGCGCAGCTCGCCGTAGCGGACATCCGCCGCACCCGTGGTGATCTCTTTCTCTTTCAGCACCACCGACAGGAAGAACCGTCCGCTGCCTTCCGTCCGCGTGGTAGCGAAGGTATAGTCCTCGCGCAACAAGTCGGTATAGAGACCGCTCTCCGCGTCGTACAGCCATACCTTATCCACGCGGCTCAGGTCGCTACGCGTGTTTATCGAGAAGGTGTATTCTCCATCGCGTGCGGCATACATTCCCAGCGGGATGCTCTGCTTGGCACCTGCCTCGTTCACCGCATTGAACGCGCGCTTGCCCCCGTCATCGCCTATCGAATAGAGCACAGGGAGCGTATAGTACTTATAGTAGTCGCCGAACCACTTGAAGAAGTCTGCCCCCATCTCGTAACTGCTGCCAAACCGCTCGGCGATCACCAATGAGGTCTCATCTTCCTCGCCCTGCGCGTTGCGCAGCACGATACCTGTAATCACCGGCTCTTCCTCTACATCCGTAGCATTGCTTGTCATCAAAGCGGCTTTCGCCGATTTGCCGCGTTGGTCTTTATCGAACTGCACCTTGCATCGCTGTCCGTTGTCGTAGCCTGTGTCTTTACCTACTTGGATAAAGTAGGACGTGAATGGCAAGAGGTCTTGCGACGAAACCAATACCTGCTCATAAGCACTCCAACCGAAGTTCTGCGGAATGACGATATATGGTTGATTGTCGTCCTTCACTACATCCCACCAGCCGGTAGCAGCATCGTATTTCAGCAACCCTAACCGCAGACCTTTGAACGAGTTGATATTATCTTTCTTGTAGTAGTTGAGGTATGGGTTACCCACGAGGTTCCAGCCCTTATGGTTCGGGCGCACATCCGTGCCTGCACCGTAAGCATATACCGGCACGGTTTTGTCTTCACCATCCTTGGTGATAACCTCTTTCGCCATCGGGAAGCGCAACTCGAACGCGTGCTTGTCGTTGCCGTCGCCCTTGATGCCGATGATAAAGCCCTGTCCGGCTGCGATAGTGTTGCCCGTGTACTCTTTCCAGTTACCGCTATCCACGCCTGTCGCGCGACGTGCACCGTTGTAGTCCATCAAGAACCAATCTGTACGGTATTTTGCCGGTTGTCCGTTCGACCATGTTACGTCCGCAATAGCGCAGTCGTAGGGTAGGGTGAACCAGTGCCAATTTTCAGCATTGATACGCAAATCAAGATAAACAGGCTTGCCAGAGGTGTTGCTAAAGGTCAATGTCCCTGCCACATCCACCGTCGATACCGCATCCTCTTTGCGTCGCAGCGAGAGACTGTTCACGGTGTAGTTCGTACCACTTGGCACTACCAGCGATGCTCCTTCATATATCTTTATATCCCGCACTTGGGGTTTGTCGTTAGCAGTTCCGTCAGTGGCTTTGGTCAGTGTGGCGCTGTCGCGTACCACCACGTCGCAGGTCTTGCACGTATCGCCGCCGAAACGGAAGTACTTTGTAGAGTTCGTAGTGGCATTCTCCGTAATCAGAATAGGCACTTTATACTCTTTGGTCGTCAGCACATTGCCGCCTTCATCCGCTGCAATAATCTTCAACCCCTTGCAAGCCAGCGTATCCATACGCGGAATCTCAATGGTCAGCGTACCATCCGGATTACGGCTTGACTCCTCAAATGTTGTATCTTTCAATTCTTCGTAGGTAGTATAATAACCGGAGTAGTCGAAAGTACCTACGTATGCGAAGTTGTCGCAAGATGCTTGCACACCCTTATCAGCATCATTTTTAGGCACGTGTTGACCGAACCACTCATCGCATAAAGTCGCAAAATCAGCCGTATTTTTCTTCACGGCATTGGCACCGGACTTTACCGTATTTTTGCGCACCAGCAGACAACGGTTGGTGCTGATACCGATCTCCGTCCCGTCCTCAATAGACAAACCCGTCTCGCACGTCCAACCCTTAGCATCTCCCCACGAAGGTTTCTTCATAGACGCACCCGTATTAGTGGGGACACCTTCCGATGTAATAGCACCTATCACATCCAACAAGGTAGTACCGTTGTATAAGGCAATCGTCTTATCACCGGCAAACGAGAGCAAGCCATTTCCTCCACTATTGCTTGCAGAAACCAATTGCCAAGGCGCATCCGGATAAGCCGCACTAACGCAGTTCATAATCTTATTATCATCACTAGTACCTGTTGTAGAATACAGAATCACTTCCTCACCGGCAGCCATGGTGTTTGGTACTTTGGTAAAGTTGCCTAACTTGATATAATAGCTTTCCCAACTGGTTTTACCATATTTGATAGTATAGTTGGTAACATCCACATCATGCCCTGTACCATTATATACAGCAATCAGTTTCACATTTCCTGTTGCTTCGAAATACTTCGAGAAGAAGAGTTCGTCGGCTATCAGTCCCGTTCCGGTGCCTTTGGTTACTTGGTTCTCGAGGACGACGGAAATCTTCTCGTTGGTGTTGATAGCCACGTCTATTCCGTCCGGTTTCCACTCTACGACATCCAACTGCGGACGCTCGGTGCTGACCTCTACCAACGCCGACGAACACGACCCGCCTGCGAGAATCTTCACGTAATAAGTGGTAGCTTTGGTGAGTCCCGTAATCGTACAAGGCGAGGTCTTACCGGTGTAGTCGCCACCCACCTGCGTTTTCCCATCAGCATCAGAGAATATTTGCACCGTAGCCGTATTCGACGACATCGCCCACGTCAGCGTGATGCTATTCACATCCGAGGTATAGGATATATCATACGGCACATCTTCGCAGTCCGCAGTGGTTTCAGAAACCGTCCCATAGTAGGAGCAGTCTGTATCGCCCTCAGGCACTACGCCTTTCACCAAAATAGTATAAGTCTGCGCTGCCTCCAATCCAGTAATCGTGTAGGTCAGCACATTGCCCATCTCTGTCCATGTAGAACCGCCGTCGGTGCTGTAGGCATAGCCTGTTGCACCCGTTACGGCATCCCACGTGAGCGTAATTGCGGAGGACTTCACCTGCGTTACCTTGAGGTTTGCAGGCGCCAACAGCCTCGTACACTCTGCGTCAAACGGCAAGAAACGTATAGGGGTGGTGGCTTTGTAATGCCCGATGCGCCCGGCGTCACTTTTGTACGCCAAGTATCTGCCTGCCTCGGCACTATCCAAACGCGCTTGATAGTTAACAAAATCTTCCGTGCGGAGTGTCCACGACTGCATATCCTGCGAGTTGTTAGTGGACAACCACACTTTCGTATCACTTTTCGATGCCTGCAAGAACTGCGCGCCATCTACCGTGAAGCGCAGACCTGTCTGGCTATTGTTCTTGTATTTATCCGCGCGGGCTGCAGCCTTATAGATAACGTTTCTCGGGGCAGTAGTTAGTTTGGTTGGATTGGTAGTATTATCCACATTGATAGTAATATCTTCGGCATTGGGAACGGTGGCATCACTGTTGCTACCCAAGGTGTTCGGCAATGCGACCCAACCTGTCGCGCTGCTCTGTGCTGCAATCACAAACCGCTCCGGCAACGAGTGCCCCAATACCGTAATGGTATTGGTCGCATAGGCGGTAGTACCGCCATACTTATAAGCAGTGAGGGTGATAGTAGCCGTCTCGGTTATGTTGGCTTCCGTCGGCGTATAGGTGATGCAGAGTGAGTCGGCATAGGTGGCAGTTTGGATATTTGTATTGAGTATGTAGGGCGTTGTACTACAATCCGTACCATCGCCCGAAGTTCCCCAACGTTTCACCTTGAAGTTCGCGTTGCTGCTGGTCGCCTTGATAGACACTGCCGTAGCCGTACCGCCATCGCCGCCCGTGTTCTTGTTTAAGTTGGTACCACTGACAGTGATCTTGGTATAAGCATCCACCCGCACGTCTTTCGCGGAGGTAATACGCACATCGCCCGACAACCCGATATGCGGCCCGCACGCAGGGTCAGAGGTGTAGAGGATATTGGATCCGCCTATCTCCAAGTCGTAATAAGTGTTTCCCGTAGATGTAACATTGCTGGCAGCGTATGCCTTGAGGTTATTGCTGGAATAAATCATAGCGCGAGCGGAGTTTGTTCTAGTAGAAGCAACCCGCCATGTTCCCATATTTTTTGTTGATGCACTGATTTTCCAAATATATTGAGCGTCTGTTGATGTTGGGGCAGTAGTTTTTTGTATGAGGTCAGTTTTATCTGAAGCACTATTGCCAATATAATAACCGTTACTTGCTTGTATCGTATACTTTCCGTCAGAGATGTGAGTAAATTTATACGTTGTCGCTTGTGCCACATCGGTAGTGGTAGCAATGGCTTTGTCAGAAACACTGCCGGTAGCATACTGCTTAGTGCCTTCTACATTAGCGTATATCTTAAAATTGCCTTCTTTACCTACTGCAAACGATTGTTCACCCTCTGAATACTTATACACCGCATAGAGTTGGGTATCTTTGGCGGGCATGGTGTAGGTATCAAAGTCAACTTTGGTGTATGTGCTTTCGGCATCAATGGTAGCTTCTGCCCAGCCGTCGAAGACATAATTAATCGGCTCGGTGCAGACACCCGTCGGGTCGTCGTCAGGCTTGGTCGCTTTCTCTCCAGTTATGTGTGATTGAGGAGAGCCAAATGGAGCCCCTCTGTCCACAAAGGTGAGGGTGTACTTCCTTGGATTAACGGTAATCGTAACAGTGGCACTTTGACTACATTTGCCATCTGCTGTCTTTTCTTGCGATGCAGTTACTATATATGTACCCGCAGCGGTAAAGGTAATACTATTATCAGTGATGGTTGCTGTGTTGGGAGTTACGCTATACTTTACCGTGCCGCCATTTCCCCCCGTTGTGCTAAGAGTAGTGCTTGCCTTATCGTTTGAACCGATAGTCAGTGTTGTCGTTTCTGCTGTAACACTCAACTCTGGATCGACAGGATCACAACTTTCACACTCGGTTAAATAGTCCGTATAAGTTACGCTACTGGAAGAGTAAGTAATCGTGTATTCTGCACCGTTCACCAATATATTTTTGCCAAAGGTTGTAACTTTCATCATGAAACCTGTTGCCCCTGCAAAATCCGAAGTGAAAGTTGCATACTGGTAGGTTGTTTTGCTTGCAGCGGACGCATCTACAGGAGTTACCACAACTCCGTCCCCTATCGTGTTTCCGTCTTTGTCAACAAGATAGATGGTCAGTTTTGATGTTGTTGCACCATTCTGTAAGCATTTGAATCCGACTTTTATCTCAGTTATTCCAGCAGTAGAGAAGTCTGCAATGTTTTTATTGGTCAATGTCCCATTAGCCTTTTTATACCCATATGGTTGAGAGAAGTATGTTTCATTACCAGAGGCAGTCCAATCACTACTACTACTGGTTAAATCCCAACTTTTGGTCTTTGTCTCTCCCCATGCATAGTTAGCAGATAGTGTCAGCAGTCCTACCAATAGAACTAAGAAACGAGAAAAATGTAAATACTTTTTCATTGTATGTAACATTTAGTAGTTATCTGATTGTGTATAAGTGTCTTATAGACTAATCAATACCTGATGTGCCTTGGCACGATGAAAGAAAATGTTTCTATGATATGCTTGCGCATTGAATAGTATATATATATGCGGTGTATCCCACCCAAAGAAGACCGAGTAACAAGCGAACGATGAGCGAAGGTTGAGCGAAGGTCGAGCGAAGGTTGAGCGAAGGTTGAGCGATTCGCCACTGATGCACTACGATGTCCGAGTGCGCAGGCGTCCCCGCCTGCTGAAAGAAATCGTACTTATGTGTACGTAGCATGTTCTCCCCACGCGTGACTTAAGCCTACGAATAGAAGGCTGATAAGTGCAAATAGTTTTACACGTTTCATTGTATCAATGGTTTTAATGTTATTATCGAAATAGTATCATTTTCTGCCCCGATAAGTCGCGGGCGTACCAATATAATCGCATATCTAAAAACATACATAATTATGAAAAGTAAAGTTATGTTGTCGGTGCTACTGCTCACTTGCATGGCATTAAATGTCAATCTCGCGTGGGGTGCTGCCGGAGAATCTCATCAGTGGACTACTTATTCAGATTGGGGAGGGTCTGATACCAAAAGTTGGTTGCGTAATAATAATGCTAACTTACCAACTTTCAAGTATACTCCAACTTATGCTGTATCAAAAGTAGTATTGAATGTAAGGCAAAGTAATTCAACAGGCTCAAATAGTATCGAAGTAACGATAGGGGGAAGCAGTTTTGGCACAAAAGTTTCTTCTTTATCAGGTACAGATTCATATGATATTACTTTCGAAGGCGCTACTGCTATGTCGGGAGAGATTGTAATTACATGCACTAACACAAGTGGCTCTGGAACAGGTAAGGGTACTTTCTATCTTAACTCCATTACTTTGTATGAAAATAGCATAACTTATACGGACGATTAAGTAAAGCCAATCAAGGCTTAGTCTTATAAACTATTCAATACGTCAAAGAACAATTTTACTTGTTTATAGTGTCGTAGTTCACTTATATTTCTTTGTCAACAAGTCTCTAACCGATGAAATTTGTTGTGCTGATTTACAGGTTTTGTGTAATTCAAATGCCATTAGAATGTTCCTTCAAACTTCCTAAATTGATTCATTTGATTGCTCTATACTCATATCACAATCTATATTTTTTATGCCAAATGGGATATGAACTGCTGGAACATGCTTCAAGTCTGCTAGATTTTTCATTTGGTCGTCAAAAAACATATGTGGTTTCATAACATTGAGAAACAATGATTTTTTCATTCCACCAATAAAAAAAGCAGAATCTACGGTAATACCTAAATCGTTAAGTGTCGTTATAACACGTTCATGTGCAGGGGCATTTCGTGCTGTAACAATTGCCGTTTTTATAATTTGTTGATAATTAGAGTCTTTTGCTTTTTTACTACGTTCCAATTGTTGAATTCGAGATATTTTTTGTAAGAATTCGCCAATTGGTCCTCGAGACAGAGGGGAACCTGCAAGCTCTGCTTCATGCTTGTGATACTTAGCTAAATCCTGTGTGCTATTGTAGAATATCTCTGAATCATCATCAGCAATAACACCATCGAAATCGAATGCTAAGCGCAACTCTGGTTCTGCATCTGAATCAGGAATTATGGTTGGCAGTACCACACCAGCAGCGAAACCAGCATCTATCGCCGTCTTAACATGATCTCGATTAGCAGATAAGAATAGTGATGCGCCTACTGATGTCAAATATTGAAAATTATACTCACCAGAGGTAAATAATGCTGTTGAGATATTTAAACTATACGCCCTGATTGAATTCATAACACGTAATCCAGCCTCTGGACTATTTCTGGAAAACAAAACGACCTTTATCAAGTCTTGTTCTCCTAAAGCACTATTTAGAGATAAAATTCGCTCAATAAAAGGATAAGCAACTCCCCGAGGAAGAATATCTGTCTTATGTTCCTGCTGGTAAAAACGATAATTTTCCACTCCTTTTTCTTGGAATATCTTATCACCTTCTGATGTGTCAAATAATGCACTCGCAGATATTGCGATAACAAGTGGACTATCTTCCATAGTTGTATTCTATTAATCCCAAGGATTATTGTTTTTTCTTTGCCCAATTATAAATTTACCATAAGTTTTGAGAGCATCATCACGATACATTATATACGCGCGATTCAAATGTGGTATCTTTTTTATTTCTGTAGTTATTGCTTCAATAAAATCCCCATTGTAATTGTAGTTTTGTACAAACGCTACGCTATTCCCACATTCAATAGATTGATGCTCTCGTAGCCAATGGTAAATGTCATCATAATTACTGCAATCTTCCCCGTCACAATCATAGGACAGCCAAAATTTCTTTGTACTCATATATTTGTATTTTTTATTTTGTTCCTTTTGAATAGGTAAATTACACCTTCATCCGCAGCTATCATTTTGTTACAATCTTTCTGAGTCCAATTTCATTATATCAAATTTATTCCTGATAGGTAGTCATCATCAATTTCTTGTAAAGCTTTCATATTTACCTCGCGTTGCTGTGGAAACTTTTCAAAGATAATTTTTTCCGTTATGGTTTCCAAAAGGTTTATCATGAATCTACTCATCAGCATTTACCTCCGGGAAGATTACTGCCAAATAGTCCTCTAAGCCCGTCCTTTTTACCCCTGTATCAGCATCTATTCCAGCCTTTTTTGCAGCAGCGCGTGTTTCCCGAAGGAATCCCCATTTATGATTATCATTCACTTTTCTTACCCTTCTCCGTGTCGGGCACAACTTTTATTAGAATTTCCTTTATTTTTAACTTTTAACCTTTTCCGTTGACCTTATCTATGCACGTTATGCACACACGCTCCAAGCACGCATATTTACACACAAAAAGCGGTAATTCCGCATTTATTGGAATTACCGCTTTATTACAAAAAAATGAGTTACAAAATCGTCTTATACTTATTTCGTACTGCCTTCGATTTCTTCAAACAATCTATCAACTTATCCATCTGCTCAGGCACAATCATACCATAATCCTTTACATTGTCAAGTAGTCCTTTATGTTTCTGAAACAAAAAACTGATGGTCGGATATGTATCCAAATCCTTTCCGATCACATACGTATCCTTTGGGAAACAATACTCCCGACCATCGGCAGACTTGGCTGCCAAATCACCGGCTTTGAACTTATAGACATTTGTACGTCCTCCGTCCAACTCGTTACATCCTGTTTCCACGTCGCGACCACTGAAACGGGTTTTCTGCGAAGTAGGAAGAGACGCCAACAAGATACCCTCATCCAGTTCTCCCAACGAGATAAAGAATTTGTCCTCCGGTGTAGCACCATTCTTAAAAACAAAAGGTCTGAACAATAACAAATTTCCTTTTTCAAACATACGCCTCTGCTCGTAACATGCTTGCATCGCGATGCAAATTATAACTCGCCAGATAATCTTCCTTCTCACACCCTTGCAGACAATCAGCCTGATTCAATACTACATCCGAGGTGGTGGCAGTGCCGTTCTCAAACGCTTCCAATAGATTATTTGCTACTGCCGTCTTGTACCAAAGAGTTCCCTTCTGATGCAAGAGATTAACCAAATCATGAGCAGTCATCGAACCATATTGTTTCAGCACATGATCCATCATTTCGATTTCACAATCTGAAAACTCTATAGGATCAAACTCTTTCTTTGGAGTAATCACACCTTCAGCATCTACAGAGATATAATCACGAAGCAAAGTGGGCGTATCATTGCTGAGATCTACAAACACATCCTTCGAAACCGGACCATACTGCCACACCTCGTATGGAAGTGCCAAAAATGGTGTCTGATAGACTTGCGCCATCTTTTCTTCCATCAGGTAGAGTAACTTGATCAGTTTCGTCTTTTGTAGATGCGGAATCCTTGCTGCCACATATATGACGGCATTGCCTAATCTTACCTTATCTTCCTTAGAAAACTTACACATAATTTAGTGATGTTACTTCCGCTTGCAAAAGTACAAAATTTATGCCATTTATGCAAATAATCTGCCAACAAAACTCATTTTGTCAGTAAAAAAATCGCTTTTTTACGGTAATTCCAATACGTCAAAGACCATTTGCGCTTCGCGCTCCTCGGCTACGGTTCCTCGGCTTATCTCTCGGATGGCATATTGTACTTACAGATACAAAAAAGCAGCAAGCGGAACTTACTGCTTACAGAATAGATGACTTTTTGCTATATCCCTGCATAGGGACTAAGTTTACTCGCTTAGTATCTCCAACATCTGCGCCGGCGTAACGACGATGGGGTCTTGCGGGAAATGGCGTTGGTTGCCGGTTATGAGGTAAGCCTCTTCGTGGCTGAGCGTTACCTCGTAGAACACACGGTCAGTCTCATCGGGCATCGCCTCCAAATACTGCACCCGCTCAGACAAGATGCCATAGGTGCGAATGGCTCGAAGAATATCATCCACTTTTCGGAGGTCTATGTGAAAACGAGGACGAGATAAAACTTCTTTGTACTCGGCAAGTATCTCTTTGTTGTACAAAGGTATCATCTCACCATTAAGCAACTTCCGATATAGGATAACCGTTGCGGAATCGGAATGGTGGGTGAGCATTGCCGACACAAACACATTCGTGTCAATAACCGCGTAAATCATACTCTTTCCTTTTCTGCTTTTGCTTGGCGTTCTGCGCGGTAGGCGGCTATCTCGGCATCTATCTCCTCTATGGTCAGTTCGGGGCGAGGGTCTTGCTCTGCTTCCTTCCGAATAGCTTCAAAAGAGGCAATAGCACGTTGCCTAACCGTTTTTCTGCCGACCGTGAAGGGGATACTTTGGGTATCCATCACAGCACGCATAAAGACATTGAAGGCGGTGTTGGCACTCATACCAAACTCTTCACACAGTTTGGTGAACTCGGCTTTTAGTTTTGCGTCCGTGCGGACAGTCATCGTAGCTTGCATAGTAGTTTGCGTTTTTTTTCGTTGTTTGCGTTTGATTAGATAGCATGTTGCTATCATTTCGCCTGCAAAAATACTACATTTTTTCGATATATGCAAGTCCTTTTGCAAAAAAAAGACCAAAAGCAGGTTGTTTTTCTGCTGATTCTGTAAGTACAATACGTCAAAGAACACGTTTCATTTCTTGCGCTTCGCGCTCCTCCCAATTTTCCTCTGTTTTAGCCCGGATGCGTCGGGACGTAGCCGGACATCTTTGTTCCTCTCGCCCGAGGCAACGGGCGGGGGATATAAGTACGCAAAAAGCGGTAAAACAGCTTTTGCGCTCGTATGCGCTATGCTATTTTACCGCTAAACTAACTCTGCTCGGCTTGCCTGATTACTGGTGCACCTTTCTATACATCCGTATCGTATCGAACTTGGGAGGGTCTATACTGATAAACCCGCATTTTTCATAAAAAGGCGTTGCCCAATAGTTCTCATCCGGAAGGCACAAAGCATCCACTGAAATATATACACCATCAGGGTTCTTTTCCTCCGAGAGTTCTATAATCTTATTGATGATGGCAGTGCCTATTCCTCGGCGTTGAAACGATTTTTCTACTGCTAAGTAAGCAATATCCAAAACATCGTGGTAGAAATACCTGCCATCTTGATAAAACTCCAAACGATTCATATTGATAGCAAAGAAACCTACCAATACGCCATCCTCATTGTGCACCAAATAGGCATCACATTGCATTTCTGCCAGTCCCGCTAAAAGTACCTGCGAGTGAAGAATCTCGTCCACCACCTTCACGCCGCAAGACATCCCTTTCAAGTCATCAAGCGAAACTAATGGAGAGTAAACCAAATCTCCTCTCATGCCTTTACCAACCGATAATTAGTAGGAAGAGAGGCTTTGATTAAATCTTCTTTCGGACGGGAATGCACGCGGTCAATCTCACGGAGCATATCGCGAGCCGCATCGCCCGTAATAGGCGCTTTGTTAGACTTAAAACCAATCATAATTGCCTCCTTTCTTAGGTTTGTTTGCGTTTGTGGCGCAAAGGTATTGTTTTTTTTCGACATATGCAAATTTTATGCCGAAAAACGACACCCTTTTGTGTGATTAGACACGAAAAAAGAGACATTCCGTGGCAAAGTCCGTAAAATAGCATAACACAATACGTCAAAGAACAAATTTATCTATTCGCGCTGTGCGCTGAGATGTCTATTGCTCTGCTTCTTTCGCCCAGACGGCGTAGTAGGTGGCATCGGCGGTTACGGCTTTGCTGGTGGTGCCTGCTGTCTGCACATCGGCATCGGTGATGGGCGTTGCGGTGTGGGTGGAGGGTAGCCAGCCAACGAAATGGTAGTGCTCGCCCGCGCAGGTGCCCGCTTCCTTCGTCTGATCCTCCACGGAGGGGAAAGTGAATGTGCCGCCGTCGCTGACCGTTTGGCTCGGTATCGTTGTGCCGTGCATCTTATCTTCAAAGGTTATCGTCCATGTTATGGCGGAGCATTCGGTTACGAAATGGGTGTACTGCTCCTTGCCTATTTCGCCCGTGGAGCCTGAGCCTGTGGTGGCGTTGTTGACGTATGGTGTTTGGCTCGCTACGGGGAAGGCTTCGCCCGCTTTGCATCCCCATAGGTACTCCGCCAGTTCGGGATAGTCGATGAAAGGGTTGCGGTTGCCTTGCTTAGCTTGTACGGCATCGTTGCGTGCAATCTCCTTGTCGGAAACGGGGTCTTGGCGATGCCATTTCATGAGCAATGCTACACCGTAGGCAGTAAGTCCGTAGTGCCCCGAGGCGGTATAGTTACCGCTGAAGACTGCCGCTCCATCGCCCGTGGTGAAGGCTTGGTAGTCGCCATTAGCCCAGCGCAGCAGCGTCCCCATATAGCCTCTTGCGAAATCGCCCTTGTACTCATCCGCCGGCTCGAAGACAGGGGACGTGGTGCAAGAGACGGTGTAGTCGTCCGCAGAGAGGAGCGTAGCGGCAATGGTGATGGAGGAGGCTGTTCCCAAACGGCTGTTGCCGTAGGTGTAGGTAGCGCTACTCACCTCACCGAAGGCGTAGTTGCTCCGCATGCCGTTCACCTTGCCATCGGTAGGTACTACGTGGAAGATGTCTGTCCCCGGGCTGTTGGCGTTTTCTGAGCCTCCAAACCACGACTTGGGGATGCTATGCTCGCGGTTGTAGCAGTCACACTCATTTTGGTAATTTCCGCACTGGTCAGTGCTGTACGTGAAGGAGCAACCGCCGTACATATCCCAGATAGTGCCGTCTGCGCGGGTGTCGGTCGTCTGGTAAGCTGTCCAAAGATCACTATAGCTTAAGCTGCTATATCCGTATTTCGCCGCGGTGTGTACCGCATTGAAAAGGTTGTCGCCTGAAAGGTTATTGATAGAAGTACTAATGGTAGTGGTGTAGTAGGTTTGCAGTTCGTCGGCGGTTTTCACCGCTCGAAGAGTCTGCGTTACTACGAGACATATAGCCAATAGACCTATCTTAATGTGTTGTTTCATGGGATGTTTCTCATTGGTGGGTGGGGGTGGCAAAATGGTTTGTATTAGTATTGATTGATTTATTTCTCGTAAGAAACGATTTGTTCGCTTTCGGTTAGCAAAATGTCATTTGCAAATCAACGAGTTTTTTTCGAAACTTAGTATGGTATAAGTAAAGTCTATGTCGAGGTCTAACGCTCTTTCTGCTTAGTCGCCGCCAAATGTCAAAATGTTACCATATTTTTGTTAAGACCTGTCAAAAGGATATTCCGAACTATTCAACAAAGGTGCTCCTATTCCTCTACTTATTGTTTTGTTGCGGTTTTGCAAAGACAGCATAGAAGGTGGTATTTTCGGTAATGGCGGGGGAGGCGTCTGCTGTGGTAAAGAGGTCTGCAGGGGCATCAATTTGTGGGGTTGCGCCGATGTTTTGGGCGCTCCAGCCCATAAATTTTTCTGCACAAGAAAGGCTATTGTCGGCAGGGGCAGTGGGTAAAGTGGTTACTTTGCTTCCGCTGGCTACGCTGGTAGTGGGATTGCCTGCGATGTATTCAGCTCCGCCAACCATCCATTGCACGGTATAGGTTGTGACAGTATTTACTGTGATGGTTGCCACATTGGAAGAGGCAGAGCCTTGGCTATTAGTTGCAACGCAATAGTAATAGAATGTACCGGCTGTGGCAGTGCTCGGAGTGTATGAGGCTTCCGTTGCACCCGAAATTTCCGTTCCGTTGGAGTTATTATTGGAGGTGTTGCTATACCATTGGTAGGTTGGTGTGGGATTACCGCTTGCTGTAATGGTCAATTTAGCAGGCGTAGCCCCCTGGTCGTATGTGGCACTTTTGGGGTGTTGCGTGATAGAAGGGGCCGTTTCTGTGGAGCCGGAAGATTCATAGGTAACGGTGATATTTGATAGGTACATGGCTTTTGAACTGCTAGAGCCTTTTAATGTAATAACAATATCACCCGAAGTCGCTGCTAGATTTGATACAGAGTAACTCGTTGAGGATGTAGTAAGCGAACCACTCTTAACACTACTACCATTAACACTGATATCATATGTGGCGGTAGTTGCTGTGGTATAGGCTGTGATAGATATAGCCGTAACTTTTATTGATTGCCCGAAATTAGAGATGGGTGTTTGAATTGTCCAATCGGATGTTTGTGGTTTTTTGCTAGAGCCAATTTGAATTTTACTACTATTCAGCCCTATGTAAGTAGAAGAACTATATGCCCACTGGATATTACTCATAGTTATATTCCCACCAGATGTACTCCAACCAGATGGAATTGTCCCTGTAGAATAACCTTCTCCCCACACCGTAGTAGCGCAAGCCACGCACAATACTGTAAATAAAACTTTTAGTTTTTTCATATTGCTTTGATTTTTAGTATTTTCGTATATCATTATCTCTATTCAACATAGAATATAAATCTTAAAATAATTGACATATGAAACGGATTCATTTTGTTAAATTGCTTTTTGTAGCGTTACTTGTTAGTGGTAGCCTTAATGCGTGGGGAGCAGAAGTAACATTTACGCCATCCGATTATGCGGGGTCCGGTGGAGCCTCAGTTAGTGGCGGAAGTGCAACAGCGACAAAAGATGGAGTAACTATTGCTTCAACGAAAGCATATGTTGATGGCACTACTGCTATTCGAGAATATTCTGGGGGAAAACTTACGATAAGTTCTTCCAATACAATATCCAAAATTGTGATAACAGCGACGAGCAGTAAGTATGCCAAGTGGACAACTAAAACTGGGAGTATTAGCACGGATAATGCTGTTCAAACATGGACTGGGGCTTCCTCTTTAATTGAACTAAACGCAGATTCACAATGCCGTTGGAACAAAATTGTAGTTACCTACGAATCCGGCTCCACGGAAACGGCCGTTTATTTACATCCTTAATCCTCGTTGCGGCCGGATGTCGCGTTCTTCTCCTCCCGCCCCCTGACCCCCTCCCCAAAGGGCGGGGGAGTTTGGCTGCGCACGCGGGTGGCTTTGCATACTTGAACCGTTTGTGTCAAACTTACCGCAGGCGAGACGCCTTCGCGGGTGGGTTGCTGTATTGCGCTATAGTTGGTTTCATATATCATTATTTCAAAGAACAATAGCAGTGTTGTCAGTTTAGGATACAACACTTCGATTGGCATGTTTATCAAAGGTCGGTTTCGATTGTTTCGGAAGGGATTATGCGATGCCATTTTTCATGGCTTTTATCCTTTTGCAGGCTGTGATGCCTATGCATGCGGGCGGCATATCGGAATCGTCCCTATAAACTAATCTAAAACTGCTGCAAAGATAGTACTTTTTCTTAATATACGCAAATCTAAGCCTCAAAAAAGGAGGAATTTAATAAAAAATTAACGAAATATGGGGAAATATCTTGAAAGATGCATAATTATGTGGTTGTAAAATATGCTTTTTTGTTTACAAAATGGTTTGTTTCTGTAAATAATGAATAGAAAATTTGTTTATATGAAATAAAAGTGTTACCTTTGCGCCTCAATTTGTGTTTTTTAGTTATGCTAATCATCTTCATTGTTGTTACAGTAATCTTGCTGCTTCTAACGCGTGGACTATCGCTTAAGGAGAAGTTGACAATCTTCGCGCAGGGGGCAGGCGAGAAAGACCTGCTTCTGATGGTCTGGATATTCATGTTGGCAGGTGCTTTTGCCGCGTCGGCAAAGGGCATGGGAGCCGTGGATGCCACTGTCAATCTAACTCTCACTTTCCTGCCGGCTAACTACGCGCTGGCGGGGCTTTTCTTCTCCGCCTGCGTGGTCTCGCTCTGCATGGGAACGGGCATTGGCACTATTGTGGCGCTTATGCCGATTGCTACTTTGCTGGCAGAGCGTACGGCAATATCTCTACCCATCATGGCAGCGGCAGTGATAGGCGGCGCGTTCTTTGGCGATAACCTCAGTTTCATCTCCGATACTACCATTGTTGCTACCCAGTCGCAGGGCTGCAAGTTGAGTGATAAGTTCCATTTCAACATCCGCATGGTGCTGCCGATGGCTGTCATTGTCGGGACTATCTATGTATTATTAGGAAGAGATGCCACACCGGCGGCGGAAGAGATAGACCAAGAGATCGGAAGAGCGTCGTGTAGGGAAAGAGTGTAGATCTCGGTGGTC
>CAMFEN010000004.1 GCA_945949375.1 uncultured Bacteroidales bacterium
CGCTCTTCCGATCTATCGGAGGCGGTGCGGCGGCACATCACCCACCCGCTATTGATTCCGCCCTACCCCGCCAACGCGGAGACCTCCGAGAGCCTGAATGTAGCGATTGCCACTGCTATCACGCTGGCGGAGTTTCGGAGGGGAATTAGATAATTTTTATTTTTTTAGATTTGTAAATTCATAATTCACAATGCGCTCATAATTCATAATTACCCATGTTGCTCTCTTACTACATACCGAATGTGCTGGAAGCCGGCTGCGATGAGGCAGGCAGGGGTCCGCTGGCGGGCAGCGTGTTTGCCGCGGCAGTGGTATGGGACAGCGCGAAGGCAGAGCGGTTGGCGGAATTGGAGCGGCTGAACGACTCCAAGCGGATGACGGCGCGCGAGCGATATGCCCTCCGTGAGGTGATAGAGCGGGAAGCAAGAGCATGGGCTGTGGCGGAAGTAACACCACAAGAGATAGACGAGATAAACATCCTGAATGCCGCGCTGCTGGCTATGCGACGGGCATTGGCGCAGTTGCAGCCGCAGCCCGAGCATATCATCGTGGATGGCAACAAATGGAAGCCGTATATCCCCGAAGGGGGCTTGATGGAGATACCAGCTCGGACGATAGTGAAAGGCGATGGCAAGTACCTGTCGATAGCCGCGGCAAGCGTGCTGGCAAAGACCTATCGAGATGATTACATGCTGCGTCTGCATTCGCAATACCCGCAGTATCATTGGGACACGAACATGGGCTACCCCACCCGCGAACACTACGCCGCCATCGCACAATACGGCATCACGCCGTATCATAGGAAAAGCTTTCGGTTAATTAGGAGTTAGAAAATAGGAAATTGTAAATCGTAAATATAGTTATGATAAAGATTAAGCAAACAGAGGGAAAACCTCGCCGTAAACACGGTTGCCTGTGGACAGCCATCGTATGTGTACTATTGTATGTTGGTTTATGTGGGTTGATGGGCTATTTCATGGGGGACTTGCTCTCCACGCCCGTCACGAAGTTGGAAGCCAACGGCATCTACCAACTGCAGTTGAAAGGCACATTGGTGGAGCAAGGGCAGGAAGAAGACCCCTTTGCCGCACTATTAGGCGAATTGCCGGGCTACAGCGCACCGGAAGCCAATGTGGGATTAGACGACATCTTGAGCAATATCCGCCTCGCGAAGAGCGATGACCGTATCTTGGGCATCTACCTTGACGGCGGCAGCCTGTCAATGGGTCCTGCGAGCGCCAAGGCGATACGCGATGCGTTGCTCGACTTCAAAACCTCGGGCAAGTGGATTATCGCCTACGCAAGCAACTACGGGCAGATGAACTACTACCTTGCCTCCGTAGCAGATAAGGTTTGCCTCAACCCTACGGGGGCGATTGCATGGAATGGACTCACCGCACAGAAGATGTACTACACGCGCCTATTCGAGAAGATAGGCGTGGAGATGCAGATACTGAAAGTGGGCACCTTCAAGTCGGCAGTAGAGCCGTATTTCCGCACCTCGATGTCGGATGCCGACCGCTTGCAGACGAAGCAGTATCTCAGCGGGATTTGGGAGGAGATGGTAGGCGCAGTGGCGCTGAGCCGTAACCTCACCGACCAACAACTGAACGCCTACGCCGACCGCTATATGGGGCTGCAACCCGCAGAAGACTACCTCACATGCGGCTTGGCAGATACGCTCATCTATCGCCAATCGGTGGACTCTATCTTGCGCCTCTATGCCGGCACCAAGGATTATACACTATACACCACCTCAGAGTTGGCGCACGTGGAGCGAACGGAGTCGAAAGCCAAAGACAAAGTGGCAGTGGTGTATATGGAAGGCAACATCTACAGCGAGTCGGGCGAAGGAATCGTGGATAAGCAGGTTCTCAAGCAACTGAAGAAGATACAGCAGGACGACAATGTGAAGGCGGTTGTCTTGCGCGTGAATAGCCCGGGCGGGAGTGCGGATGCCAGCGAGCAGATTTGGCATGGCGTGCAACTATTGAAAGAGAAAGGACTGCCTGTGGTAGTCTCGATGGGCGATTATGCGGCGTCGGGCGGATATTATATCTCCTGCGATGCCGATTATATCTACGCCGAACCAACGACGCTCACGGGCTCTATCGGCATCTTCGGCGTGGTGCCCAACTGGGGTAAACTGCGCGATAAAGTAGGGCTGGACATTGACGGCGTAAGCACAAATGCGCACTCCGACTTGGAGGTGAACATGGTCTATAAAGGTATGAACCCCGAGGAGGAGGCGATGATGCAACGGATGATTGAGCGCGGCTACGATCTCTTCACCCGCCGCTGCGCTGAGGGTAGACACACCACGCAAGACACCATCAAGATGATTGGCGAAGGGCGCGTATGGTTAGGAAAGGACGCAATAGGCATCGGCTTGGTAGACTGCTTGGGTAACATAGACGACGCTATCGCCAAAGCTGTGGAGTTGGCTGGAATAGAGCAATACAAGACCGTGTATTACCCGGAGAAAAAAGACCCGATGGAGGAACTGCTAAAGCTGCTGGACGGTAGTTCGCCCGAGGAGCGACTGCTGCGTGAGGCACGTGCGTTCGCCAAAGAACCACGGCGAATGATGCAAATGGAGAGAATCATTATTCAATAATAGATATGTCACCATGAGAACACTTCTCGCCCCTATAAGTTGGCTATACGGTTTAGGTTTGGCTATACGCCACTCGTTGTATGATAACCGTATGTTGCCCTCCTATGAATCGCCATTGCCTACCATCTGTGTGGGCAATCTTGCCGTGGGTGGCACAGGCAAGACCCCTCATGTAGAGTATCTGATACGCCTGCTCTCGCCACTGTATAAGGTGGCGGTGCTTTCTCGCGGCTACAAACGTAAGACGCGGGGATTTGTCTTGGCAGACGCGCATGCCAATGCTACCACCATCGGCGACGAAGCGATGCAGATACATAGCAAGTTCCCACACGTGGCAGTGGCAGTCTGTGAAGATAGAGTGCGGGGTATGAAGATGCTCAAGAAGCAAGTGGAGGGCTTGCAGGTGGTGATATTAGACGATGCCTATCAACACCGCGCCATCCGTTGCGGCTATTATATCCTGCTCACGCCTTACGACCAACTCTATATCGATGACCACCTGCTACCGTGGGGACGGCTGCGCGACCTTAAGACACGCGCGCTGAAAGCCAACAGCATCATCATCACCCAATGTCCGCCAGATGCCCAACCGATTGATTTCCGCGTGATAGACAATCGCTTGCACCTGCCAACATACCAACATCTGTTTTTCTCACAGGTGAAGTATGCCAACACGCAAGCCGTTGCTGGCAAGAGAGTGCTGGTGCTGACAGGTATCGCGCAGCCGGAATATCTGATGGAGTACGTGCGCAAGCAACACCCAAACGCTTGCCTGATGGCGTTCCCCGACCACCATCGTTTCAATAAGAAAGATGTGGAACGTATCCTATACAAAGCGCAATGCTATGATACTATTCTCACCACCGAGAAAGACTATCAGCGGCTCGTGGAAACCTCTTTGGTAGAGCAGTTGGGGAATCTCCTGCATACCCTGCCGATACAGGTCGTGCTACGAGGAGACAGCAACAAAGACTTCGACCAAGATATATTGAACTACGTGAGACAAAACTTATGAATTTCCTGCAACTAATCCGCCGATTTGTGCCGCCCTACAAGGGGCTGATGGCACTGAACATCCTCTTCAACCTGCTTTCCACCGTTTTATCCCTATTTTCATTCGCCGCGATCATTCCCGTGCTGCAACTGCTGTTCGGGCTGAGCGAGGCGGGTGCCGTCTATACCGACCTCGCAACAGTGAGCGGCTTGAACGCTACCTTGGATGCCCTCAAGGGCAACCTCTATTTCTATATGGAGCAAATGGCACTCACCCACGGTGGCGGCTCCGTGCTGGCGATGCTGGGCGTGTTCCTCGTGGTGATGACCGGGCTTAAGTGCTTCACTGCGTGGATGGCTAACTACTTCATGGTGCCTATCCGCACAGGCGTGTTGCGCGACCTCAGACAAATGCTATACGACAAAATCGTGAGCCTTCCCATCGGCTACTTCACCGAGGAGCGCAGGGGGGATCTGATGTCACGCATGACGAACGATGTGAAGGAGGTGGAAGCAAGTATCATGGCTGCGCTGGATGTGCTATTCAAAGACCCTATCATGCTGACGATTTATATCGTTACGCTGTTTTGTATCTCATGGGAATTGACTTTGTTCGTATTGCTGCTGCTACCTTTGGCGGGGCTACTCATCGGTCGCGTCGGGCGGTCTCTTAAACGTTCTTCTCAACATGGTCAGGAGCAGAACGCTGAAATCTTGACGCAGATAGAGGAGACGTTGGGTGGACTGCGCGTGGTGAAAGCGTTCAACGCGGAAGATAAACTGCGGTCTCGCTTTTCTGCCCTCATCAACGACACCCGCCGCACCTTCAACCGTATCAACCGCCGTTACTATCTCGCGCACCCCGTCTCGGAGTTTTTGGGGACGGCACTGATAGCAGTCATTCTCTGGTTTGGGGGCGTGCTTATCCTTAGCGACCACAGCAGTATCGACGCTGCGACCTTTATCTACTACCTTGTTATCTTCTACTCTATTATCAACCCCGCCAAGGACTTGAGCAAGGCGGGCTACGGCGTGCGCAAAGGTATGGCGTCGCTGGAGCGCATTGATAAGATACTGAATACCCCCTCTAACATCCAAGAGCCTCAGCATCCGAAGGCGTTGCAGACTTTCCGCGATAGAATTGTTTATAAGGATGTATGTTTTGCGTATCAACAGGATGTGCCGGTGTTGCAAGATATCAATGTCACCATCTGCAAGGGTCAGATGGTTGCGTTGGTTGGTCAATCGGGGTCGGGCAAGACGACTCTCGCCGACCTGCTGCCCCGCTTCTACGACCCCGCGACGGGCTGTATCACTATTGACGGGGCAGACATCCGCGAGGTTCGTTCCTACGACCTCAGGGCACTGATGGGCAATGTGAACCAAGAGGCGATCCTCTTCAACGACACCTTCTTCAACAACATCACTTTTGGCGTGGACTTATCGCAACCTGCCCCCGATGGTAAGACATGGCAGGAGGCGGTGGAAGACGCTGCGCGTATCGCCAATGCGCACGACTTCATCATGGCTACGCCCGAGGGATATGAGACGAATATCGGCGACCGAGGTTCACGTCTCTCCGGCGGACAACGGCAGCGCATCTCCATCGCACGCGCCATCCTGAAAAATCCACCCATCTTGATACTTGACGAAGCCACCTCTGCCCTCGACACCGAGAGCGAGAAGCAGGTACAAGAGGCATTGGAGCAACTGATGAAAGACCGCACCACACTCGTAGTAGCACACCGGCTGAGCACTATCCGCAATGCCGACCTCATCTGCGTAATGCACGAAGGAAAGATTGTAGAGACCGGCAAGCACGAAGAACTACTAAAAAAAGACGGCTACTATCGCCGTCTCGTAGAAATGCAAGCTTCAAAGTAAGGTTGCTGTTTTCAAGTTTCAGGTTTCAAGTTAGATTCACCTAATATCCACCATAAACTTGGTACCTGAAACCTGAAACAAAATTTAACTTTTTATTCTACTACCACGAGGTAGTAGTTTTTTTTGCCCTTTTGGAAGAGGAGGTACTTGTTGTTGAGCAGGGAGGCAGTGGTGATGGGTGTTTGTGGGTCGGTGAGTTTCTCCTTGTTGAGTGAGAATCCGTTAGCCTGAATCATCTTGCGTGCCTCGCCCTTGCTGGGGAAGATATGTGTTTTCTCAGCGAGCAAGTCCAGCGGCGGTATGCCGGCTTCCAGTTCTGCGCGGCAGATGGTGTATTGCTCCACTCCTTCGAAGACTTGGAGGAAGGTTTCCTCGTCTAAGCGTGTCAGCGCCTCGTGTGTGGCGTTTCCGAAGAGGATGTTGCTTGCCTCGACGGCTGCGTTGTAGTCAGCCTCGGAGTGTACCATGATAGTAACCTCTTTCGCCAATCGTTTCTGCAAAGTGCGCAGGTGTGGTGCTTGGTCGTGCTCAGCGATGAGCGCGTCAATCTCTGCTTTGTCGAGCGAGGTGAATATCTTGATGTAGCGTTTTGCGTCGTCGTCTCCGACGTTGAGCCAGAATTGGTAGAACTTATAGGGGGATGTGTATTTTCGGTCGAGCCAAATGTTTCCACTCTCTGTTTTTCCGAACTTACCTCCGTCGGCTTTAGTGATAAGTGGGCATGTCAACGCGAAAGCCTCTCCTCCTCCCATTTTCTTGATGAGTTCCGTACCCGTCGTGATATTGCCCCATTGGTCGGAGCCACCCATCTGGAGTTTGCAGTTCTTGTGTTTGTTTAGATAAACATAGTCGTATCCTTGGAGGAGTTGATAGGTGAACTCTGTGAAGGACATACCTTGGGAGAATTCGCCGTTGAAGCGTTTCTTGACGGAGTCTTTCGCCATCATATAGTTGACGGTGATGAGTTTACCGACGTTTCGTGCGAAATCGAGGAAGGTATAGTCCTTCATCCAGTCGTAGTTATTGACGAGTTCTGCTGCGTTGGGTGCATCGGAATGGAAGTCGAGGAAGCGCTCCAGTTGTTTTTGGATACACTCTTGGTTGTGGCGCAGTGTAGGTTCGTCGAGCAAGTTGCGCTCGGCGGACTTTCCGCTGGGGTCTCCAATCATACCTGTCGCACCTCCTATGAGTGCGATAGGTTTGTGCCCGCATCGTTGCAGATGTCGCAGCATCATGATGCCACAGAGGTGTCCGATATGGAGACTGTCGGCAGTGGGGTCGATGCCCACGTAAGCGGCAGTAACTTCCTTCATTAACTGTTCTTCGGTGCCTGGCATGATGTCTTGTAGCATGCCTCGCCAACGCAATTCTTCTACAAAGTTGTGCATGTGATTAGTGGTTAGTTGGTTAGTTTATGGAAGTGCCGAGGATGTTGAATTTTCGGTTTTCCCTAATGATGATGAGTTGTCCGTTTTCTATTCGTTTGATAGTGGGGATGTTTTCTTGTTTAGTATTTTGCAAATCGGTAGCGGCAGCATCGTAGTGGATATATACTTTCACGCCATACGAGTTGACGGCATCTACGGTCATCACCATTTGTCCATCGACCTTCTCGACGGTAACCGTACCATCTACGATGAAATAGAGGGGGTCGGTGTAGTATAACTTGCCATCATCATCAATGACGAGTGAAGCGAAGTAAGAGGGTGTGATCTCACCTGTGGATTGGTTAATGCCGGCAGAAGCGAAAACGGTACCGGGTGCAGCGGTGGAGTTGATGGGGTATGTGCCTGCGGGGACCACGATGTCGGGGTCTGTCTCTGAGAGCGTGAACCAAAGCACGAGTTGCTCGGTGAGATCGGGATTGGTGATCGAATATTTCAGGTAGTAGCCAAACTCGGTATTTACGATAGCGTCCTCGCCATAGTAACGTATGAGTTCTCCCGTTTGTGTATCTCCGTCTTGCTGCTTGCTGACGCTCCACGCTGTGCGGAGGTTGAAACGATAGACGATGGAGTCGGTGCAAAGCATCTCGCCGCTGAGGAAGATGGAATCTACGCCATCGAACTCGACATCTATATTACCGTATAGCATGAATCCTTGAGTAGTATTCGCCTCATCTCTAGGCTTGGTGAGATAATGCAAGATGAAGGAGCGATAGACATCTTTCTCGTTGTAGGTACCATTCGGAATCTCATTGGTATAGAGGTTCATGGAGAGGTAATAGAGCGAGTCGGGGGAGTAGCCGAGGAAGGTTACATTCTGCGCCAATTGGATATTATCGAAGAACTCGATATTTTGGAAAGTTACATCGACGGTGTCTTTTACCGGCGGGAGGTGGTATTCAAGCGCAACCTTATAGAGGGTGCCGTTCTCCGCCTGCATATCGGCATTGACGAAGCGGCAGGTGTCTTGGATATCGAAGGTGGCGTTGATGAAGACGGTGTTGTAGTTGTTGTATGCGCCTTCGGGTGAGATAACCGTGAGATAACCATATATTTGGTCTCCGACATAGTTGCCAGACTTGACTTCGGAGGCAGGGATATAGAGTTCTATCTGGTAGTCTTCTCCGAAGTATCTGCATGCCCATTCATCGGGTAGCATCATGTCATCGAGTTCCCAATCGTATTTGTGGATAACGACGGTGTCTTTGGGTGTGGGTACGGGAGCATCGAGTTTGATGACATGTAGGTTTTCATCAGCACCGAAAATCTCGGCGTAGAGGTGATACATCCGGTTTTCGTCCAATGTAATCACTGCCGTGGGGCTGGTGAGGGGAGTGATGGTATCTTTGAGGTATGCGAGATAGGTGTTTTTATCGAAGACGTGTCCTCGCGCTTTCTCGCCGGTGTATTGGATGTAACTATCGTAACAAAGAGATACTTCCCATCCCTTTTCGGTTTTTCCTCGGAAGATGGTGGAATCGGAGTTGGTAAGTATGAATTCCCCTTTGGGTATAATGTATTCGATGGTGTCTTTGGGTTGTGGTTTTGACCAGTTGAGGTCGCAGAGGTAGATGACGGGGTCAGTAGAGGTCGGTCCCCACCCTTTGAGGGTTGCATCGATATGGATGGCAGTGTTACGGTCGCCGGTAACGACAGCGGTAACGTCGGTGAGCAATCTGGGCATATTGTTAGCAACAATACCGCCTTGGTTATAGGTATAGTCTGCGATGTCGCTACCGGTGAGGGTGCCGGTCATGTCTTCGGAGTAGGTGTACCAGTTGAGATAGACCTTGTATCTGACATTATTGACCTCTGCGGAGCCTTCGTAGAGCCACATTCCTTGCTCATTGTCGTAGGCGAGATAGTCGGGTTGCTCAACGGAGATACGGATGGTGTCTAAGGTGTCTGCGGCATATGCATTGAGCGCGCAAAGCATTAGGAATAGAGCGAAAAATTTTTTCATAAAAAATATGTATATTTATACGTGATACAATAAATTTCGTGCAAAGGTAGCACATTTTTTTGGAATATGCAAACAAAATAACACAAAAAAAGTGTAAATTCTTGCATATATCGCATTTTTGCCGTATCTTTGCAGCGCGAAATCGGATGATCGGTTTCATAGTGGCGGAAAATTACCATTAAATAAATAAAGTTATGACAACAGGCGGAAAAGTGGCGACCACGTTATCGGTCCTTGCAGTCGTTGGACTGGCCGTATTTATCTTTATCAAGTTCTTTTTTGTGTATAGCGAGGGTATCAACGAGGGTGATATCAACTATTTTCAGAAGGAGGGCTTTTTGTTTAAGACTTATGAGGGAAAGATGATTCAGACGGGCTACAACTCGAAAAACAGTAGCGCGACGATTCAGTCGAATGAGTTTAAGTTCTCGGTGGAAGATGCTCGCATTGCTGCGCAGATTGAGGCCTCGGGTAGCAGACAGATGAAGTTGCACTGGAAGCGGTATCTGGGTACGTTGCCTTGGCGAGGAAACAGCGAGTATGTGGTGGATAGCATCGTGTCGGGGGTGCCTATGGGAGTGCCGGTGCAAGATGTGTTGCCGCCGCAATAACAAGTTTTTGGGGATGTGGTGCGGCTGACATTTTGGCAGAATTTTAGTAGGAATAGTGTCTTTTCGATATTTCTCTATTATGCTGTTTTCTTCCTATTAGACCCTTATTAGACCCTTACTTACCCCTTACTAAAACCCGTGTATGGAGCGTGTTGTTTTTATTTGACACTTTGATACGAATTGAGGTAAAAGTATGAATCTTTGTATAGATCAAGGTAATTCCCGCACGAAGGTGGCGATAATAGGTGATGAGGGTAAGTTGTTGCATACCTTTATCTACAAGTCGTTTGCGTCTGCGGATGTGGAGCGACTATTTTCGCTCTACCCCATCACGGACAGCATTATCTCTTCGGTGATAAACATCGAGCCCGCGGTGGTCAATTCGCTGCACCGCCTGTCGCAGCATTTTATCCTGTTTGACCACAAGACGCCTATCCCTATTCGCAACGGCTACGACACGCCTGAGACGCTGGGTCAAGACCGACTGGCAGCAGCGGTGGGGGCGGTATCGCTTTGCCCGAATGAGAACCTGCTGATTATCGACGCAGGCTCCGCGATCACCTACGATTATGTGTCTGCCGATGGTACTTTCTGCGGGGGGAATATCGCGCCCGGGATAAAGATGCGGCTGACGATGCTTCACAGTTTGACCAAGAAACTGCCGCTGGTGGAAGCCGAGGAGAGCGAATTGATACCGCTCTTCGGCAAGAACACGCGGGACGCGATAGCCGCGGGTGTGGTGCGCGGGGTGGCGTATGAGGTGAAGGGCTATATGCGCACGCTGGCTGACCGCGGACAGCATTTTCAGACCTACCTCACGGGAGGGAATGCTCCTTATATATTAAATAATGTGCGCTCGCACGGGAAGCGCAGTTATTCCATCCATCACGAGAAACATTTAGTGCTGATTGGGCTGAATAGGATTTTGAGTTACAATATAGGACCCACTCCGAGCCTTTCTTAAAAGGGGACCCTCCCCTGCCCTCCCTTGAAGGGAGGGGGAGAAGTGGATGTGGGGTGGAAAAACAGAGAAAATGCACTAAAACATAAAAAAAATGCCAAACATTTGCGTGTTTGGTATTTTTTTTGTAACTTTGCAGGCAAATTTTGATTGGAGAGAAATGAACGCAGATTCAAGACATCAAGAGACCCTGTTTTCCCCTTTGCAGATGCAGTTGCTTTCTATGCTGAGTCGTATTCGGACAGAGAAAGAGGCGATGGATATTCGCAACCTTGTGGCGAACTACTATGCAGAGCGGGCTTTTGACGCAATGGATGCCTTGTGGGAAGAAGGGAAGATGGATGAAAAGACCATAGCGGATTGGAAGCAATTGCATGAACGTACACCCTATGCAGACTGATGGAGAGGTATGTTTTGGATACCAATTGCTTGTTGATGGCGATACCCCGTCGAAGCCCGTACCATAAGATACTGACGGCGCTGTTTGCGGGAAAGTATGCTTTGTGTTTATCCACCGATATATTATTGGAATACGAGGAGGTGATAGCCGCGCATGCCAGTCCGATAGTGGCGGAAAATGTGATTAAGGCGATATTGCAACTGCCCCACATGGTACAGGTAACACCCGCTTATCGCTATCACCTCATTGCAGCGGACGCTGATGACAACAAGTTTGTGGATTGTGCAATAACAGCAAACGCGAAGTGCGTGGTAACGAATGATGTGCATTTTCAAGTGTTGAGGGATGTGCCTTTTCCAAAGGTAGATGTGGTGGATATTGATGTTTTTATGAGGATAATTAGCAATATAGAATAATGAGTAAGAGGTTTCGATATATATATTTGTTGTTTTTGGTGCTTTATTGCCCATGGGGAGGGGCTGAGTTGCTCGCTCAAAATGGGAGTTCTTCCCCTTATTCGCGTTTTGGCTATGGCGATTTGAATGACAATGTGCCCAATACCTATCGCGCTATCGGTGGCGTGGCGCTGGGTATGCGCAGCAACAAGGTTATCAACCCCTCGCAGCCTGCTTCGTTCACGGCGGGGGACAGCCTTACTTTTATGTTCGACTTGGCAGCAAGCGTGATGTGGTCGGCTTATTCGGACGTGTCGGGCAACCGCAACAAGGCGAACGGGAACTTGGAATATTTGTCGTTGCAGTTTCCGCTTTATAAGCGTTATATCGCGCTTTCGGCAGGTGTATTGCCTTATTCCTCAGTAGGTTACGATTTGGCGGTAGGCGACTCTATTAACTCGGACTACCACTACACGGCGTCGTATGTGGGCACGGGCGGAATTAGTCAGGTATATGGCGGCTTGAGTTTCAATATATGCGACTGGGTGGCGCTGGGCGCAAATATCTATTATATGTTCGGCACAACGACCAACACGCGCACGCTGACCTTTACAGAGGCGGCACTGAAAGGCAGTTCGCAGGAGTCGGAGTTCCGCGTGAGCAGTATCCGTCTGCGCTATGGTGCGCAGTTCTTCCATACTTTCGGCGACAACACCTTCGTGCTGGGCGGTGTCTTCGAGAACAAGCAGAAGATGAGCAGCACCTCGTTTACCACTATTGAGACGCAGTCGGAAGATACGGTCTTGGTGCTGGAAGGCGGTTTTGAACTGCCGATGGTGTATGGCGGCGGCGTGAGTTACAGTTGGGCTAACCGCCTGACGGTGGCTTTCGATTATCAGCGGCAGTGTATGTCGGCGGCGATGTACCAAGGCAAGACCCATGCCTTCCGCGACAGAAGTCGCTATAGCGCGGGCGTTGAGTATCGCCATAATCCCAACGGACGTAGGTACTACGAGCGCATGCTCTGGCGCTGCGGCGTGAATGTGGCGGACTCCTATTCCTTGGAGAATACAATGCAGGACATCACGGCAAGCATAGGTGTTGGATTCCCCTTGCGCACGGCTGCCACGGTCTTCAACGCTACGCTCGAATATACCCACCGCGGCAACGCGATGACCTTGCAGGAGAACTCGCTGAGGCTGACGATAAATGCCTCTATCTCTGAGAACTGGTTCTTCAAGCGGAAACTATGATGGGAGACCGCTGACGCTGAAAGACCGTTTCACTGTCCGACCGCTTCGCTCGCTGACCGTTGAACATTAATATACAATAACTCTTAAAACATACCCATATTTATGAAACTAAAATCGTTTATTGCTCTAGCGTTGTGCGCCGTTATTCCGGCAGTATGCAGCGCAAAGAAACCGAAGAAAGTTGAAACCGAAGAGGCACAGAAAGCCCCCGTAGAGGTAGCAGAACCCGAGGCTGAGCCCACCATCACCGAGGAGTGCGTCATCAATGTGTCGCTCTTCAACGAGAGTGTGAAGAACAAACAGTTCGCCGACGCTTACGAGCCGTGGTGGGAAGTGTACACCACTTGCCCGAATGCCAATAAGGCTATCTACACGCAGGGCAGCAAAATCATCGAGTGGAAGTACAAGAACGCTACCGACGAGGCTGAGAAAGACCGTTTGCGCCATTTGTTGCTGGAGATGAGCGATAAGCGTATCAAGTACTTTGGTGACGACCCCAAGTATCCTGCGGCTTATGTGCTGGGCTTGAAGGGTCTGGACTACTGCGAGTACTTCCCCGAAGACCCTGCTAACGAGAACTGCTACTCGTGGCTCAAGACTTCGGTAGAGGGAATGAAGGAGAGGAGCCAAATCATGGTATTGGTGAAGTTGGTGGATGTGTCGTATGCTATCTACAAGACCAACCCCGACCAATACGGCGAACGCTTCATCTCCGACTATGAGATAGCATCAAACTATCTCGCGCAGAAAGCCGCAAACCCCGCGGACAAGAATGCGGCTATCGCAGCAAAGCAGAAAGACTATGTGGACAATATCTTCGCTATCTCCGGTGCGGCAGACTGCTCGAAACTGGATGAGATTTACGCGAAGGTAGTAGAGGACAACAAGGAGAACATGGATATGCTCGGCAAGGTGGCTGCGCTGTACAAACGCGTGAAATGCACGGAGAGCGATGTCTATTTCGCCGCTTGCGAGAACGCGCACCGTCTGGAACCCACCGAGGAGTCGGCTGCCGGCTGCGCGCGCATGTCCACCAAGAAAGAGGACTACCGTGGTGCTATCGAGTACTACGAGCAGGCTATCTCTTTGGCTACGGCTATCGACCCCGCCGATGAGGATATTGCAGACTATCAGTACAGCATTGCGCTGATTTACCTCTCTAACCTTAAGAATTACCCGCAGGCGCGTGCGTATGCGCGTGCGTCGCTCAACAGCCGCGAGGACCAGGGTCGCTGCTATATCGTGATTGGTTGCGCCTATGCTGCTTCGCAGCCCTACTCCACCGCAGACTATCCTGCTGCCAAGGCGGCTATCCTGAACAAAACCGTCTTCTGGGCGGCTGTGGATAAGTTTGTGAAGGCAAAGAGCGTTGACCCCTCATGCGCTGCCGACGCCGACAAACTGATTGCTACCTACAGTAAGTACTATCCCACCCGCGAGGAGATGTTCGACCTGCCGAATGAACTGGGCGGTGCCACCTACTATGTAGGCGGTTGGATAGGTGAGACGACCACCTGCCGTGCAGGCAAATAAACAGTGAGACCTCTATGGAACCATAGTGCACCATCCCTGTCCCTTCTCTTGAGAAGGGTAGGGGTGGTGTTCGTGCTTCTGGCAGGGCTCTTGGCGGCTACCGCCGGCTGCTCGCGCGGAGAGATGAAGATAGATCGCGTAGCGCTCAGCGAGCGCGCCTCGGTGCCGGTGCTGGACGCCAGCGAGGTGAGCACCCTCATATCCGATTCGGGTATTACTCGCTATCGTATCAATGCCCCGCAATGGCGTATCTACGACAAGGCGAATCCTTCCTATTGGGACTTCCCTAAGGGTATATATTTGGAGAAGTTCGACGAGGAACTGCATGTCAACGCCTCGTTGCGCTCCGACTATGCTAAGTACTTGGAGGAGGAGCAGATATGGCACCTGACGGGCAATGTCTATGCCGTGAATGAGAAGAACGAGATTTTCGAGACGCCCGAACTCTATTGGAACCAGAAGGCTGAGACGGTCTATTCGGACTCAGCCATCAAAATCACCCGCGAGCAGTCCATTATCGAGGGTGTCGGCTTTACTTCCAACCAAGAGATGACCAAGTATACCATCCTAAAACCGACAGGGGTGTTCCCGATAAAAGAAGAGTAGTGAGAATTATTCATAATTCATAATTCTTATCTCCGCTACGCTCCGAACGATTTTTTCATAATTCATAATTTCCCCATGCTTCTTTCCGGAAAAACTGCTATCATCACCGGTGCTGCGCGCGGTATCGGGCGGCAGATCGCTCTGCTCTTTGCTAAGGAGGGCTGTAATGTAGCTATTACCTATATCGTCTCTTCGGAGCCTGCCGCCGAGGTAGTTGCCGAGGCACAGGCGTTAGGTGTGCAGGCGAAAGCCTACCTGAGCGACGCGGCGGACTTCGACGCAGCGCACACCGTGGTGCAACAGGTGCTCCAAGATTTTGGCGGGCGCATAGACATCATGGTGAACAATGCGGGTATCACGCGCGACACCCTCTTGCTGCGCATGACCGAGCAGCAGTGGGACGAGGTCTTGCATATCAACCTCAAGTCGGCATTCAACTTCACCCACGCCGTCGCACCCGTCATGATGCGCCAACGCGCAGGTTCTATCATCTCGCTCTCGTCGGTCGTTGGGCTGAACGGTAACGCGGGGCAGGCGAACTACGCCGCCTCCAAAGCGGGCATCATCGCACTGATGAAGACGACCGCCAAGGAACTGGGTGCACGGGGCGTCAGATCCAATGCTATAGCTCCGGGCTTTATTATGACCGATATGACGCAGAGCCTGCCCGAAGAGGTGCACCAACACTTCCTTTCGCTTATCCCCATGAAGCGTGCAGGAAAACCCGAGGAGGTGGCGCAAGTTGCTCTCTTCCTCGCCTCGGAGATGTCTTCTTATATCTCGGGGCAGGTGATACAAGTAAACGGAGCGATGGGATAAAACCACTTACTGATTTATGCTATATACAAAGTCTCATAAGATGAGCCAGTTGATGGCGCAGGAACATGACGCGATAATGATTATCAGTCGTTTCGGTTTGCCTATGGGCGTAGGAGAACAAACGATAGAAGAAGTGTGTGCGGCACACGGCGTACATTGTCAGACTTTCCTCGCCGTAGTGAATCATAAGTTGCAGGAGGCGGACGTAGACATAGAGAAAGTGGATGTGGAGACACTGCACACCTACTTAAGAAATGCACATGCCTACTTTGTGGACTTTCAGTTACCCCGCTTGCGTCGTGCATTGATAGAAGCCGTATATCCTTCAGAGACTGCCAGCCGCATACCGATACTGATTCTGCAATCATTCGACCAGTTCGTGCAGGAGATACGCACACACGTGGAGAATGAAGACAGAGGCAGATGGGTGAGCCACAAGCAGGGCGATGAGCCGCCCGTAACGAGCAAATTGTCCGAACTGAAAAATCTCATCATCAAATACTATCCATCGGACATATCGGACGTGAAACATACATACGCCCTCATCGCCGTAATGAATGACCTATACGACACAGAGCAAGATTTCATCACCCACTGCGCTATTGAAGACGACATCCTCCTGCCAGCGTTGGCATTGGATCGCGGAAAACAGAACACCGAAGGTGGTGTGCTCTCCGAACGGGAACGGGAGGTGCTGGTGCAAGTAGCAAAAGGAATGAGCAACAAAGAGATAGCAGATGCGCTATGCCTATCTACACACACCGTCATCACCCACCGCAAAAACATCGCAGCCAAACTTAATATCCATTCCACCGCAGGACTGACCATCTACGCCATCGCCAACGGACTGTTGGAGATTTAGCGATTTAGCAGGCGGGGATGCTATGGTATTTAACAATTTGACAATTTGACAAATTACAATTTGACCTTTTAGTTTGTATTTGACAAATTACAAAGCGCCGCTAAGCGGCTGGGAGCCGAGCGTACCTTGCCGCCCCTGATTTTCGTATATTCGTTTATTTTTCCGTTGCGGTGGTTGCCGAGTGCACCATCCCGCCCCTACCCTCTCCCCTCCTTGCAGGAGAGGCGGGGGAGTTTGGCTGCGTACCTCCTTTACTCCTTTGCGGCTGAATGCCGGGTCCTCCTCCCGCCCCCTTACCCCCTCCCCCCCTCTGCGAGGGAGGCGGGGGAGTTTGGCTGCGCACCCGGACAGACTGTGGATTGGTTAATAAGCGAGGTGAGGTACAGCGATGGTTCTATCGCCTGTTTGCAAAACGATGATATGCATCCCTTCGGGGGCAGCGATAGGCTGGAAATATGTCATGCCTGAGACAAGGTTACCCAACTCTACCTGCAGCAAGAGACGACCGTTGAAATCCAAAACCTTGATACAGCCTCTTCCATCGCGTGGCACCGAGAACACCACCAATTCTTGCCCTTCACCTGCGGGACGGACATGGAGCGATGCATCGGCTTCGGGTGTAGTGATTTGCTGAGTGCCCGTGGTGCCTTCCTCTTGCGGGAGTTCATAGGGTCCCATATCCCAACTGTATCCATATTGCTTGGGCTGCAGATTTGGATAGTCTTGATACAACTGTTCGATAGGCGCGAGGAGGGATGCCGGCGGCGCAAAGCCTGCATCTACAAGGTCGGTATTGGGCATCAAACGGGCAAAGCGCGTCGGCATAGAGCCATCGCCGCGGCGAGGAGCTAAGGCATCGGTCTCCGAAAGCGACTGAAAATCATCTTTGCTGATGCCCGTCAGCAGGTGGTTGCTCCAGCCGAGTTTGCTCATCGGGCTTGTTATCGCGTTGTAATCGTCGCTACCCACAGAGATTTCCTGCTTGCCGAGGCAGATATTGTTGTAGAAATAGGTATTCGCGTCGGAGCCGCCGGACTCGAACATGTAGTCGTAGGCGTTATCAAACGCCAAGCAGTTGATGAGGACATGCCCGTCTTTGTGGCTGTTGCAATCGAATCCCTTGACCGATGAGGTCTTGTCGCATCCGAAGGCTACGCAGCGCACGGCATAGTGAATACCTTTGGAGGAGCCGCCGGTGCCGTTGCCGCCTAACTTGATGCCATTGCCGTTGCCGGAGAAAGAAGCCGAGCCATCGAGATACTGTTTGGGCCATTGATGGTCTTCCGCATTGCCCGATTCCCAAGCCCAGCACTCGTATAGCAGCACGGCAAAGTCGGTCTCGTAGAGGTCCCATGCATCATCAGAGTTGCGCCATGCACGGCATCGGATGAAGCGGTTGCCTATGCCGTTGTGCATCTTGCAGGCGAAGCCATCGGCGTCCGAGCCGTAGTTCATATCGAAGTCGCAGTTGTGGTGGGAGTCGCAGTCGATGATATCGTTGTAGGCGCAGAAAGAGCCATCATTCTTGCTGCCCAAACCGGAAGCAGAGAAATCGTGCCCGAAGCCGAGTTGGATACCTGTGTCGAGATTATAGGAGAACTCGCAACGCTCTATGCGGTTGTGCGAGCCTTCGAGTTTGATGGCATTGTCCGCCGCGTGCATGAGATGGAGACCGAAGAGAATCCAGTAGTTGCCGGTGATGAGCATGCCTCGGTCGCCGACGTTGGCTTTGTTGCGGTTGCAGTCGAGCAGTTGTTGCTCAAAATCGAATACCGGCACTTCGTTCTCGTATGCCGAGATAACGATAGGCTCTTCCGCCGTACCCGATTGGGTGAGACGTATGGTCAGTTTGTTGTCCGTGCCGCGCATAGAGATTAAGTATCGCCCGCCGCGAGCGAAGATGACATCGCCTGCCTGCGCCACCGCCAC
>CAMFEN010000005.1 GCA_945949375.1 uncultured Bacteroidales bacterium
GCAGCGTGCGCGTATATTCCTTCGGCTGAGAGACGTACTCGTCCACAAACCAATACTCGCCTTCCACGCAGATAGTATCGTAGAGCATGGTGCGGAGCGGTTGTATCACGTTCAGGTGCATCCACGTGGTGCTGTCGCAGCCTGTGATGAGCGATACGCCCTCCTCGCGGTAGTCGCCGGAGATGTTGTAGCGTATGCCTGAGCCGACGGGGAACTCTATCGACTCTCCGCTGCACAGGTCTTCATGCAGGTGCACCTCTTGCGCGCCTATCGCCGGCACCACGATAGTCAGCGTTAGCGAGTCTTGGAAGACAGAGTCATTGACCCACACTCCCGTCCAGATACTATACGTGAGCGTGTCGCCCTCGTTCGATACTGGCACATAGAAACCCTCGTAGAAGAGTTCAGTAGTAGTCTGCCCGTCGGGCATCGTCCAGCGGCAGTTCTCCATTGGCTTGTCGTAGCGATGCTCAATAGTATCTACAGTGCGGTGGTAGAGTCCCAAGTGGCAAGCATTGCGGACGAAAATACCATTCTGGCAGTTCTCCGGCACCCATTGGTATTGTATCTCCGCAATAGGGCTATGGGGCTTGGCAGAGGCTTCCAGCGAGAAGCCGCAGTCGGGGTTGGTGGGATAAGTAGCGTAGCAGATATAGTCGTTGGGGTCGTCTTCGGAGACCTCAAAGATACGTTCGGTGCTGATGGTATCCTGCAAGAGGCTGTCTTGCTGGTTGAACCACGCATAGTTGAACCCGTCGGGAGCGGTGAAGCGCTGTGTCTCGGCATTATTGCCCCACGGGATGCCATCCACGTCGGTGCGCGCACAGCGAAGCGTGAAATAGGCGTAGCCGAAGTGCCCGCCTTGGTCGCAGTCGTAGGAGGTGAAGGTGATAATCAACTCCTTGCCTACATGCTCCTCAAGGTTGATACCTGTCGTGCGCCAGTCTTGCCAATGCACGAGTTTGCCTGAGGCGGTTGACTCATGCCACAGCGCTTTCACTTCGGGGTCTGACCACTCGACGGAGGTGGGCGCATGGAAATCCACGTCTCCACACTCAGTGTTGATGCTATTGCCCATGGTGTCGGTGATAGTGAGCGTGAAGCGTGGCTGGTCTTGGGCATTGTGGTCGGGGTTCTCCAGCACCATCGCATATTTCAGGAGCAGGAGCGCACTCATATCTGACTCGACGGTGTAGCGGAAGGACATCTGCTCATACTCGCTACCGGTGTTCCAGTTGCCTATCCTCACCGAGCCCGCTTCCCCCTGCGGCACCGTGTGCAACGCCAGCGTGTCTTTATTCGACAGGCGGATAATCGTGCGGGGGTCTATCTCCGTGGTGTCAAAATGGGTTGTATGACGGCTGCGTATATCCTCAGGACCGTAGTCTATGCGCGAGTAGCCCGCGCACTGCAAACCTTTATTAGCAGACCACGTGCCGTATTCAAAATCGGCATTATACATGTTCAGCACATCGAAGCAGTCGGTCTCGTAGATATAGACAGTAGGGAAGATGGTATAGACCGTTTTGTCATCTCCGTTCACACCGCAAATCCAAAACTCATAGGCTCCATACGTAACATCGTTGAGTACCACCTCCGTGGTGTCGGTTGTTACCTCCACAAACGTGCTGTCGCCTTTGCGCCGATAGAGCACCTCATAACTATCTGCGCTGCCCGTCCAACTGACGGTGGAGTGGTTGAGCGAGGTAGTAACGTGTATGTTCTCGGGGTAGCCCATAGTGCTGGTTTTTGCCAACTGGAAGTTGTCAATCACTATAGTGGCAGGCGTACCTGCACGCGCCTTGTTGTTTACCCATATGAAGAGCACGCGCGTGTCCTCTGCATTGGCTAAGGCACGCGGGATCGTGAAGGATGCCTGCATATGTCGCCAACTATCCGCGTCCCCGAGGTACTCCTCTCCGCCCATCAGGGGTATAGCCTCGCTCACCCACGCGGGCTCCACGCTGTTACCCAAGCACTTGATGCTCTTCGTATCACGCGCCTCAAACACCACCTTCACATAGCCGTTCAGCCCGTTGCCCATTCCCATCCAATCGAATGCTACATCATACGTTCCTCGGTCGAGACGCACATCCCGATAGGCAATCAGCACGTTGCCTATCGTGGCATACGATGCCGTCAAGCCGCTGTCGGACGATACATAGAGCGCCTTCTCGCCCGTGTAGGACGCTGCGCTACCCACGTACCAAGCATTCAGCGTACTGATGGTCTCAATGCTCGGATTGAGCACCCAGTTGCTGTTCTCATTCTCCTCCTCAAAATCACAGAAATAAGGCAGATCTGCCATCGTTACAGCAGTCTGCGCTACCATCGCTGCCGAACAGAGGAGCGAGAATCCTATTGCAAGCCACTTTCTCATAATGATTCAAACACTACGCAGCGACATGACTCCACTTTCCGTACGCGCCACTGCACGGTCAGCCGAACGCCTATCTCCAGCATATTGAACGGTGAGGACGACCAAAGCGCATAGTCAGCATAGGCAGACAGATAATAATCCGTTCGGGGATTAGCGTCTCGCTTGAAGCCCGATGAGTCGTCTCTGCTATTGACCCTTCCTCCTATCTCCAGCGCCCCCATCACATCCAGCGTAACAGGACGCTCGTAACGCAAAGGTGGCAAGCGGTTAAGATCTTGGTCTTGGTCAGTAATAATCGTTTCGTAGAAAATCTGATAGTCACGTTCGCCTTCGTATGCCCAGTTGCGGGTGGCAGGCGAATAGAGCGCGGCAGACAGTTTTACCCCCGCAAGGAAGTAGAAACGTCCCCACTCTCCTCCCACCATCACGGGCATCTGCAAACGCAGACTATGGATAGAATCGCGGCGGTGGAGGAAACGCTCCTCCAAGTGGTAATACAAGCCGTTGGTGGGGTCTAAGATTTGGTCCTTGCTATGCGTGCTGTCGCGAGGATCGTTAGTGATATGCACATACTTGGCAGTAAACCCCGTATGGAAGCGCAGGTGCTTGTATGCCAATCGATAGCCTACTCCCACGCCCACGGCTCCGGCTTCGCTGTTTGCTATGCTCGGCAGCGCATCTCCCTCGTACTTCATCCCCTTTGTCCACGGCAACTCACTGCCTCCGCCGCCCTCTAAGGAGAGCGTTATCCGATGCCCCACCTGCTCGCTCACACTATACTCCGCAGCGCAGGCATCTTCGCCCGCCAACCAAAAGGCAAAAATGCCGATGGCTATCGGTAAGCGCCAACGCAAGCTCGCCGACGCAGCACGCCTACGATACCTAACGGAAAGAGGATATATGCAAGCAGCAGAAAACATAAATAAGTAACTATAAATCAAATAATTATCTATTCTCCATGGTGGGTAAAGCTAAACGAACGATTAAATGTACCTACCCGAAGTTGTTGTATATATTCAAAAATCGGCGGCAAAGTTACAAAGAAAAATTGAAATAAGCAAGCAAAAAGTCATAAAATTGCATTTTTATAAACTTTTTATCATTAACCTTTTATAAATACTTGCTTTTTGCATATTGTTATAAGAGGCAAAACAACTCACTTGAAATGTTGTTTTTAGGCGTTATCGAATGCGCTATGTAGGACAAATTCTCTCTCTCTCATATGCTGTTTTTTAGCCTTTCCTTTCTGCTTTTTTTTTACATCGTATTTTGAGACGTTCTTTTTCTGTGTCATTTTCGAGTTGTTTTTGATATTTGCAGCAGATAGAGTGCAAGCAAAACTGCTCTTTTCGGATTAAAGACGGCAAAAGGACGGCAAAAGGACGGCAAAAGAACGAAGAAAAAACGAAGATAGAAAGAAATATAAAGCATAGAAAAATCATCCGATAAGCATCATTTTGACAATGCATACGTGTCGTCACTTGCAAAGATTATCATGATTATAAAAGCCTCGGTTTTATTATTCGAAAATCAAATTGGACAAAACGCATCTTTAAGTACCAAATGAGCATATTTAATCGTTCGTTCAGATGTCCTTTTATCCTACCACACATACCGCTACCAAGCACACCTTCTCGAACAAAATCTTGTCTCCTCTCTCCATTCCCTCATTGCCCCCCCCAAAAAAAACGGCTACGTTGGTCTGAAGCCTAAATGTCCTTAATTTTGCAAACTACACTTTGCAAAATGAATTTTTTGTGCCAAAAATAACCATTTAGTAAGAAAAATTGCATTTTCTTGCAAAATTATTTGGCTATGTCAAAAAAAAGTCGTACCTTTGCATGCTTTTTCGCGGCGATGTGTCCCTCGCGCGTGTATATACGGGCGCATGAAGCCTGTTTCGAGCGGGGCGGAGAGCCGGCGGAAAGCATGGAAACATTTAATTAAATTCACTAACAAACTAACAAGTTAAAATGCCTACAATTCAACAATTAGTTAGAAAAGGAAGAGCAGAACTTATTGACAAGAGCAAGAGCCCTGCATTGGACAGTTGCCCTCAGCGTCGTGGTGTTTGTGTACGTGTGTACACTACAACTCCTAAGAAGCCTAACTCCGCAATGCGTAAGGTGGCTCGTGTACGTTTGACCAACCAGAAAGAGGTGAACGCCTACATTCCGGGCGAGGGTCATAACCTGCAAGAGCACAGCATCGTGATGGTGCGTGGCGGTCGTGTGAAAGATCTCCCGGGTGTTCGTTATCACATCGTTCGTGGTACGCTGGATACCGCAGGTGTAGCAAACCGTCTGCAACGTCGAAGCAAATACGGCGCTAAGCGTCCGAAAGCGAAGAAATAGGACTCATCCCGCCCCTCCTATGAGGGAGGGAGTCAGAAAAGAAGTTCTTTCCTTTTGAAAACTAACTAAATGTTCCATAGATTGGGACGATTATTAATGGGTTGATTCGGTTGAGTAAGTCAAAGATGCCGAGGCAAGGGCTGAGGCAAGAGACTGAAGCGATGACAACCAAAAAAACAAGTAAACAACAATGAGAAAAGCAAAACCAACAAAACGAGTTATCCTGCCGGATCCCGTGTTCGGTGAAGTGATGGTGGCTAAGTTTGTGAACCACCTGATGCTCGATGGTAAGAAAAATACCGCTTATGGCGTGTTCTATACTGCGCTTGATACGGTAGAGCAGAAGATGAAAGCTGCTGACAAGACTCCTCTGGAAGTATGGAAACAGGCTTTGGACAACATCACCCCGCTCGTAGAGGTGAAGTCGAAGCGTATCGGTGGTGCAACCTTCCAAGTACCTACTGAGATTCGTGCTGACCGCAAGCAGTCTATCGCTATGAAGAATATGATTAGCTTCGCTCGCAAGCGCGGTGGTCATTCCATGGCAGAGAAACTGGCTGCTGAAATCATGGACGCATTCAACAACCAAGGTGGTGCCTTCAAGCGTAAGGAGGATATGCACCGCATGGCTGAGGCTAACCGTGCATTCGCACACTTCCGTTTCTAATGCGTACGCGCGCGTATATATTTAAGGAATAAAAAAGATGGCAAAACACGATCTGACATTAAACAGAAACATCGGCATTATGGCACACATCGATGCCGGTAAGACCACCACTTCTGAGCGTATCCTGTTCTATACAGGTCTGACGCACAAGATTGGTGAGGTGCATGATGGTGCCGCTACGATGGACTGGATGGTTCAGGAGCAGGAGCGTGGTATCACTATTACCTCCGCTGCTACCACCACCTATTGGAACTACAACGGTAACAAGTACAAAATCAACCTGATAGACACTCCGGGGCACGTGGACTTCACCGTAGAGGTAGAGCGTTCGCTGCGTATCTTGGACGGTGCTGTGATGACCCTCTGTGCAGTGGGTGGTGTGCAGCCTCAGTCTGAGACCGTATGGCGTCAGGCAGATAAGTACAATGTGGCTCGTATCTGCTACGTGAACAAGATGGACCGTTCGGGTGCTAACTTCTTCGATGTAGTGCGCCAAATCAAAGAGGTGCTCGGTGCTACTCCTTGCCCGATTCAGATTCCTATCGGCGCAGAAGAGACCTTCAAAGGCGTGGTTGACCTCGTGAAGATGAAGGCTATCCTGTGGCACGATGAGACCATGGGTGCTGAGTACGAGGTAGATGATATCCCCGCTGACCTCCAAGCAGAAGCAGAAGAGTGGCGCGACAAGATGCTCGAGACCATCGCTGAGTACGATGATGTGCTGATGGAGAAGTACTTCTCTGATCCTTCTACCATCACCGAAGAGGAGATTCGTGCTGCGCTGCGCAAAGCAACCGTTGGCATGCATATCTTCCCCGTTATCTGCGGTTCGTCGTTCAAGAACAAAGGTGTGCAGACCATGCTTGACGCTGTCTGCGCATACCTGCCGAGCCCGCTGGATACCGATGTTATCAACGGTACCGACCCCCGCACCGAGGAGGCACTCACCCGCAAGCCGGATGATGATGAGCCCCTCTGCGCGTTGGCATTCAAGATTGCTACCGACCCGTATGTAGGTCGTCTCTGCTATTTCCGCGTGTATAGCGGTAAGTTGGTGGCTGGTTCGTATGTTTACAACCCCCGTTCGGGCAAGAAAGAGCGTATCTCGCGTATCTTCCAGATGCACTCCAACCACCAGAACCCTGTAGACTTCATCGCTGCCGGCGATATAGGCGCAGGCGTAGGCTTCAAGGATATCCGTACCGGTGATACCCTCTGCGACGAGGAGCATCCTATCGTACTGGAGTCCATCGAGTTCCCCGCTCCTGTGATCGGTATCTCCGTAGAGCCGAAGAGTCAGGCTGACCTCGACAAACTGGGCGTAGGTCTGGCTAAGTTGGCTGAGGAAGACCCCACCTTCACCGTGAAGACCGACGAGCAGACGGGACAAACCGTCATCTCGGGTATGGGTGAGTTGCACTTGGAAATCATCATTGATCGTCTGAAACGCGAGTTCAAGGTAGAGTGCAACCAAGGTCGTCCCCAAGTGGCATACCGTGAGGCTATCTCGCAGCCCGTTGAGTTGCGTGAGACCTACAAGAAGCAGACCGGTGGTCGCGGTAAGTTCGCCGATATGATTGTTCGCGTAGAGCCGGGTAATCCCGAGTTCGAGGGAGCATTGGAGTTCGTGAACGAGGTGAAGGGTGGTAACATTCCTAAGGAATACATCCCCTCTATCGAGAAGGGCTTCCAGACCGCTATGAAGACCGGTGTGCTCGCCGGCTATCCGCTGGAGAAACTGAAAGTAACCGTTATCGATGGTTCGTTCCACCCCGTTGACTCTGACCAGTTGTCGTTCGAAGTCTGCGCACAGATGGCGTTCAAGAATGCTTGTGTGAAGGCGAAACCGACCCTGATGGAGCCTATCATGAAGGTAGAGGTGGTAACACCCGAAGAGAACATGGGTGATGTCATTGGCGACTTGACGAAGCGTCGTGGTCAGGTAGAGGGTATGGATACCGCTCGCACCGGCGCACGTATCGTGAAAGCCAAAGTGCCCTTGAGCGAGATGTTCGGTTATGTAACCGCATTGCGTACCATCACCTCCGGTCGTGCAACCTCCAGCATGGAGTTCTCGCACTACGAGGCAGTATCCAGCGCAATCGCAAAAGCAGTACTCACCGAAGTAGGCGGACGTGCCGACTTGGTATAATCTAAAGGAGGTGCGGTCTCCGGGCCGCACCACTGAAAGAAACATAAACATGGGAGGGACGCCTAAGCGTATGACTCTTTAGGCGTCCCCCGCAATACAATAAAAAATCGTAAATTGTAAATCGTAAATTGTAAATCAAAATCATGAGTCAAAAAATTCGTATCAAACTCAAATCGTTCGACCACAACTTGGTGGACAAATCCGCAGAGAAAATCGTTAAGACAGTGAAGGCTACCGGTGCCGTAGTAAGTGGTCCTATTCCATTGCCTACCCACAAGCGTATCTTCACCGTGAACCGCTCCACCTTCGTAAACAAGAAATCGCGTGAGCAATTCGAGTTGGCAAGTTTCAAGCGTCTGATTGACATCTACAACAGCAACAACAAGACGATTGAGGCGCTGATGAAACTGGAACTCGCCAGCGGCGTTGAGGTAGAGATCAAGGCTTGATAACATTGATATTTGTCAAATAGTAAATTGTCAAATACTAATTGTCAAATAGTCAATTGTCAAATTGTCAAATAAAACAAGGGTTGCTTCCCTCGGAGAGGCAAGGGCGTGAGCCACGCAAACCTGCGGGCGAGAGCAATCAAATTACTAATAACTAATTCATTAACAACAAAATGCCAGGATTATTAGGTAAAAAAATCGGAATGACTTCCGTTTTCGGTGCTGATGGCAAAAATATCCCATGCACCGTCATTGAAGCAGGTCCTTGCGTTGTAACACAGTTGAAGACCGTCGAGAAAGACGGCTATCAGGCTGTTCAGGTTGGTTTCATGCCTAAGAGCGAGAAACACACCAACAAAGCAGAGGCTGGGCATTTCAAAGCAGCAGGGGTGCAACCTATGCGCCATCTCGCTGAGTTTGACGAGTTCGGCAAAGAACTCCATTTAGGTGATACCATCACCGCGGCTGATGTGTTCGAAGAGAACTCCTTCGTGGATGTTATCGGCACCAGCAAAGGTAAAGGTTTCCAAGGTGTTGTAAAGCGCCACGGTTTCGGTGGTGTAGGACAGAGCACTCACGGTCAGGACGACCGTCTGCGTGCACCGGGTTCCGTAGGTGCCTGCGCGTATCCTTCCCGTATCTTCCCGGGTACCCGCATGGGCGGACACATGGGTGTTGACCGCGTAACAGTGCAGAACCTGCAAATCTTGAAAGTGATTCCCGAGTACAACCTCATCATGGTGAAAGGTTCTATCCCGGGGGCTAAAAACTCAATCGTAATTATCAACAAGTAAGAAGTATGGAACTTAGTATTTTGAATATGGCCGGTCAAGAGACCGGCAAGAAGATTGCCTTGAACGATGCAATCTTCGCTATCGAGCCTAACGACCACGCTATCTACTTGGACGTTAAGCAATTCTTGGCTAACAACCGCCAAGGCACTGCTAAGGCTAAACAACGTAGCGAGAACGCTCACTCGACTCGCAAACTCGGTCGCCAGAAGGGCGGCGGTGGCGCACGTCCGGGTGATTTGAAGTCGCCGGTTCGCGTAGGTGGTGGTACCATCTTTGGTCCCGTACCCCGCTCATACGATTTCAAGTTGAACCGCAAGGTAAAACAACTCGCTCGCAAGTCTGCACTCAGCCTTCGTGCTTCGCAAGGCAACATCCTCGTTTTGGATGCACTCAACTTCGAGGCTCCCAAGACCAAGGCTATGATTGAAGTACTCAACAACCTGAAAGTAGCAGGTCGGAAAGTGCTCTTCGTAGTGAACGATGCTAACGTGAACGCACGCAAGTCTGCTGCAAACATTCAGCGCACGAACGTAGTGAATGTAAACGAACTGAATACCTACACAATCATGAACGCTAACGTAGTAGTGCTCACCGAGGCTTCGGCGGCTGCTATCGAGGCAACTTTTAACGCATAAGGAGGTTACAACTATGGCAATTATTTTGAAACCTATCGTCACTGAGAAGATGACCGCCGCAGGCGAAAAGTTGAACCGTTATGGTTTTCGTGTAGAGCGTACTGCCAATAAGGTTCAAATCAAGAAGGCAGTAGAAGAAATGTACAATGTACAGGTAGTGGATGTAAACACCCTGATTGTTGCTCCCAAAGTGAAACAACGCTGGACTAAGAGCGGTCTGCTTCGCGGCGCACAACAGGCTTACAAGAAGGCTATTGTTACATTGAAAGAAGGTGATACAATCGATTTTTATAGCAATATCTAAAAATGGCTGTTCGTAAATTTAAGCCCACTACACCAGGGCAAAGACACAAAGTTATTGGCGCATTTGAGACAATTACCGCAAGTGCACCAGAGAAATCGCTTGTGTTCGGAAAACGCAAGACCGGTGGTCGTAACCATGTCGGCAAAATGACCATGCGTTACATCGGCGGTGGACACAAGCAGAAATTCCGTGTAATTGACTTCAAACGCAACAAAGATGGTGTACCCGCAACAGTAAAGACTATTGAGTACGATCCTAACCGTTCGGCACGTATCGCACTCTTGTTCTATGCTGATGGCGAGAAGCGTTACATTCTTGCTCCTAATGGACTGCAAGTAGGTCAAGTAGTTATGTCCGGCGCAGACGCTGCTCCGGAAGTTGGTAATGCGCTGCCTATGGCAAACATCCCCCTCGGTACGTTGATTCACAACATCGAGCTTCGTCCGGGTCAGGGTGCTTGCATGGTTCGCTCCGCAGGTGTGTTTGCACAACTCTCTTCTCGCGAAGACAAGTATGCAATCATCAAGTTGCCTTCGGGTGAGATGCGCAAAGTGCTCGCAGCATGCAAGGCTACCGTTGGCGTTGTAGGCAACAGCGACCACGCGCTCGAGAAGAGCGGTAAGGCAGGTCGTAGCCGCTGGCTCGGTCGTCGCCCGCGCAACCGTGGTGTCGTAATGAACCCTGTAGATCACCCGATGGGTGGTGGTGAAGGACGCGCTTCCGGTGGACATCCTCGTTCACGTAAGGGCTTGCTCGCTAAGGGTTACAAGACGCGTCATCCCAAGAACCAGAGCAACCAGTACATAATCGAAAGAAGAAAGAAATAACCTATTAAAATCGTAACATTATGAGTCGTTCATTGAAAAAAGGACCTTTTATCAACGTTAAGTTGGAGGACAAGGTGTTGGCCATGAATGAGTCGGGCAAAAAAGAAGTTGTCAAGACTTGGAGCCGTGCATCGATGATCTCCCCCGATTTTGTAGGTCATACAATCGCAGTTCACAATGGAAACAAATTCATTCCTGTTTATGTAACCGAGAACATGGTAGGACACAAGTTGGGCGAGTTCGCTCCTACACGTACCTTCCGTGGTCATGCCGGCAACAACAAGAAGTAATCCATTGTATTAATTAACAACACTTTATAAACCAAGAATTACAATGGGTGCAAGAAAACATAATACAGCAGAGGCTATGAAGCAAGCTCGCAAAGAGCAATACTTCGCCAAACTGAACAACGTTCCTACCTCCCCGCGCAAGATGCGTCTCGTAGCAGACATGATTCGCGGCATGGAAGTGAACCGTGCACTGGGTGCACTGCACTTCTCCACTCGCGAGGCTTCTCGTGCGATGGAAAAGGTATTGAAGTCCGCCATTGCTAACTGGGAGACCAAGACCGGCAAAAAGGCAGATCAAGAAACTTTATATGTAAGCAATATTATGGTGGATGGCGGTATGATGCTCAAGCGTCTGTTGCCCGCTCCTCAGGGCCGCGGATACCGCGTGCGCAAGCGCTCCAACCATATTACTGTATTCGTGGATACTAAAAATACTAACGCTGAAAAGTAATTACCAAGATGGGACAGAAAATTAATCCTATTGCAAACCGCCTCGGTATTGTTCGCGGTTGGGACTCCAACTGGTTTGGCGGTAAGAACTATGGTGATACGATTGTAGAGGATACCAAAATCCGTGAGTACCTCAATGCCCGTCTTGCTGAGGCAAGTATTTCCCGTATCGTCATCGAGAGAACTCTGAAACTTGTTACTGTAACTGTCTGCACCGCTCGCCCCGGGTATATCATCGGAAAGGGTGGACAAGAGGTTGACAAATTGAAAGAGGAACTGAAGAAAATCACCAAGCAAGATGTACAAATCAACATCTTCGAGGTAAAACGTCCTGAGTTGGATGCAACCATCGTTGCTACCAAGATCGCTCGTCAATTGGAGGGCAAAGTGGCTTACCGCCGTGCCGTGAAAATGGCTATTGCTTCTACCATGCGTATGGGTGCTGAGGGTATCAAGATTCAGGTCAGCGGACGTCTCAACGGTGCCGAGATGGCGCGCAAAGAGATGTACAAGGAAGGACGTACCCCGCTCCACACACTCCGTGCGGACATCGATTACTGCCAAATCGGCGCTATCACCAAAGTAGGTGTTATCGGCGTGAAGGTATGGATCTGCCGCGGCGAGAAGTATGGCAAAGTGGATTTGGCACCTAACTTCACCCAGAAGCAGGAAGGACGCGGTATGGATCGCCGCAACGACCGTCGCGATGGGGAGCGCAGAGGTGGTTTCCGCAGAAACAAAAAACAATAATGTCTAACCGATTTGTAGATTACAACAGTTATGTTACAACCTAAGAAAACAAAATTCCGTCGCTCGCAGAAAGGCCGTATCAAAGGCATTGCGCATCGCGGCAACGAACTGGCTTTCGGTTCGTTCGGTATCAAGAGCCTTGGTACCATCTGGTTGACAGGTCGTCAAATCGAAGCAGCCCGTATCGCAGTTACCCGTTATATGCAACGTCAAGGTCAGGTGTGGATCCGCGTTTTCCCGGATAAACCTATCACCAAGAAGCCTTTGGATGTCCGTATGGGTAAAGGTAAGGGTGCGCCCGAAGGATTCGTAGTACCTTTGGAGCCCGGACGTATCATCTTCGAGGTAGAAGGTGTTTCGTACGAGGTGGCTAAAGAGGCACTCCGCCTGGCAGCACAGAAACTTCCTATCACTACTAAATTTGTCGTAAGACGTGATTACGACGCAACCCAAAATGTATAATTAGGATTATGAAAACAGCTGAAATCAAAGAGTTAACTACCGCTGAGATTCAAGAGCGTTTGGCTTCGGAGAAAGAGGCTCTCACTCGTATGAAACTGAATCACAGCATTTCTCCGCTCGACAATCCGTTGCAGATTAAGGTTGCTCGTAAGACAATCGCACGTCTGGCAACTGAGTTGCGTGCAAGAGAACTTAACAAGTAAAAAACGACAAGTGAAATGGAAACAAGAAATCTAAGAAAAGAGCGTGTAGGTGTAGTCGTTTCCAACAAGATGGATAAGACAATCGTCGTAGCCGTTAAGTGGAAAGAGAAACACCCCATCTATGGCAAGTTTGTCAATAAAACTCGCAAGTTCCATGTTCATGACGAGAAGAACGAGTGCGGCATCGGCGATACCGTACGCATCATGGAGACTCGTCCGCTGAGCAAGACAGTTCGTTGGCGTCTAACTCAAATTATCGAAAGGGCTAAGTAATTATGGTACAGCAAGAATCAAGACTTATCGTTGCGGACAACTCCGGTGCAAAAGAGGCATTGGTAATCCGCGTTCTGGGCGGTACTAAGAAACGTTATGCCACCCTTGGAGACACCATCGTAGTAGCCGTTAAGGGCGTTATCCCCTCTTCCGCTATCAAGGACGGTACGGTTAGCCGTGCTATCGTAGTGCGCGTGAAGAAAGAGGTACGCCGCGCTGACGGAAGTTACATCCGCTTCGACGACAACGCATGCGTGCTTGTCAACAACGCAGGTGAGCTCCGCGGCTCGCGTATCTTCGGTCCTGTGGCTCGTGAACTCCGTCAAACGAACATGAAAATTATCTCGTTGGCACCCGAAGTGCTCTAATCATCTAAATTAGTTACAGTAATGGCAAAATTACATATTAAGAAAGGTGATACCGTTTACGTTAACGCAGGCGCTTCTAAAGGCAAAACCGGCCGTGTGCTGGAGGTGCTCGTAGAGAAACAGCGTGCTATCGTAGAAGGTGTGAATATGGTATCGAAGAGTACCAAACCTAATGCAAAGAACCCCCAAGGGGGCATCGTTAAACAGGAGGCACCTATCCATATCTCCAACCTCAACCCCGTAGAAGACGGAAAACCCGTTCGCGTAGGTCGTGTGTTGAAAGATGGTAAGTTGGTCCGCGTATCCAAAAAAACCGGTAAGGAGATCTAAGCAATGAATACAGCAAGTTTGAAGCAAGATTACCAGGAGCGTATCGTTCCTATCTTGATGAAAGAGTTCAACTACACTACTGTGATGCAGTGCCCGAAACTCACGAAGATCGTCCTCAATCAGGGTCTGGGAGATGCTGTCGCTGATAAGAAAATCATCGACGTAGCACAAGCAGAGATGACCGCTATCGCAGGTCAGAAAGCAGTGGCTACCCTCTCCAAGAAAGATATCGCTAACTTCAAGGTGCGTAAGAAAATGCCTATCGGCGTACGGGTAACCCTCCGCGGCGAGCGTATGTACGAGTTCTTGGAGCGCCTCGTGCGCGTGGCATTGCCGCGTATCCGCGACTTCAAAGGTATTCCGAGCAAAATGGACGGCCGTGGTAACTACACCCTCGGTATCCAAGAGCAGATTATCTTCCCTGAAATTAACATTGATAACATTACCAAACTGCTGGGTATGAACATCACTTTCGTGACCACTGCTCAGACCGACGAAGAGGGCTTTGCTCTGTTGCGTGAGTTTGGCTTACCCTTCAAAAAGTAATAGACTATGGCAAAAGAATCAATGAAAGCCCGCGAGGTAAAGCGCGCTAAGTTGGTAGCAAAATACGCTGCTAAACGTGCTCAACTCCTCAAGGATGGTGACTACATCGGTCTCCAAGCCCTGCCTAAGAACGCAAGCCCTGTTCGTCTGCACAACCGTTGCAAGATCACAGGTCGTCCGAAAGGTTACATGCGTGCATTCGGCTTGAGTCGTATTCAGTTCCGTGAGATGGCTTCCAAAGGCTTAATCCCGGGCGTGAAGAAAGCAAGTTGGTAATTGCTCCTACATGGTTTCCGGAGGTGCCATTGGGCGCATCTCCGGAGACTTACTACCATAGTTTGCCTGCCAAGGATGGCAAAAAACATGACAATCTGCATTTTGATATGATATACTATATAGTATGGCATGATTTTTGTGGGTAAAATATGTTTGCGCTTCTCCTTGTGAGATGGCAGACTTGAAAATAAATTATTAAATATTGTCCCGACAGGCGGGATTAATTTAACAACAAATTATTTATGACAGATCCTATCGCAGATTACCTGACTCGACTCAGGAATGCAATCAAAGCAGGACACCGCGTAGTAGAGGTGCCGGCTTCGAATCTGAAGAAAGAGATCACGCGTATCTTGTTTGAGAAAGGTTATATCCTTTCCTACAAGTTCGTGGAAGATGGGCCTCAAGGCACGATCAAGATTGCCTTGAAGTATGATCCCGTTAACAAAGTTAACGCCATCAAGTGTTTACAACGTGTATCTACCCCCGGTCTTCGTAAGTATGCAGGCTATCGTGATATGCCGCGCGTACTGAATGGTCTCGGTATCGCTATCCTTTCTACTTCGAAGGGTGTGATGACCGACAAGGAAGCTCGTGGACAGCAGTTGGGTGGTGAGGTTATTTGTTATGTTTATTAATGTAAGGAGGAGAAGACTATGTCAAGAATTGGTAAATTACCTATCGCAATCCCTGCAGGCGTAACCGTAACCGTTAGCCCTGAGAATGTTGTAACCGTGAAAGGTCCTAAGGGTGAATTGACCCAGGCTGTTGATCCTCAGATCGGCGTAAGCGTAGAAGATGGCGTATGCCATGTTACTCGTCCCAACGATGAGAAGGAGATCCGCTCGAAACACGGTTTGTATCGTGCTTTAATCCACAATATGGTGGTAGGTGTGCACGATGGTTATAAGAAAGTATTGGAGTTTGTAGGTGTCGGCTACCGTGTGGAGTTGTCTCAACCCCAGGTGCTCAACCTCTCGCTCGGCTATACGCACCCCATCTATTTGGGTTTGCCCAAAGAAATCAAGGTGGAGACTAAGTCGGAACGTAACCAGAACCCGCTTGTAATCTTAGAGTCGGCTGACAAGCAACTGCTCGGTCAGGTTTGCGCAAAGATTCGCTCGTTCCGTAAGCCGGAGCCTTATAAAGGTAAGGGTATTCGTTTCCAAGGTGAAGTTGTACGTCGCAAGGCTGGTAAGTCGGCTGGTAAATAATAGAAAGGAAGTATTATGATTCAGAAAATAGCAAGAAGACTCAAGATTAAAGCTTCTATCCGCACCAAGGTGTCGGGTACTGCTGAGCGTCCTCGTCTGACCGTATTCCGTAGCAACAGCCAAATCTACGCACAAGTGATTGACGATACCAAAGGCGTAACACTTGCCAGCGCATCGTCCCTCGGAATCAAAGATAAGATGACCAAATCGGAGAAAGCAGCCCTCGTAGGTAAGGCTATTGCCGAGGCTGCAAAGAAAGCCGGAGTGAATGAGGTCGTTTTCGACCGTAACGGCTACCTCTATCATGGTCGAGTACAATCATTAGCAGATGCTGCTCGCGAAGCAGGTCTCCAATTCTAAAAACACGAAGACTAAGATGAATCGAGTTAAAACAACACAAGACTTGGAGCTCAAGGAGCGCCTCGTCGCAGTTAACCGAGTAACGAAAGTTACGAAAGGTGGTCGCACCTTTACATTCGCAGCCATCGTAGTTGTAGGAAATGGAAATGGCATCGTAGGTCACGGTCTGGGTAAGGCAGGTGAAGTTACGGCGGCTATTGCTAAGGCTACAGAGGCTGCAAAGAAGAACCTCATTCAAGTGCCTGTACTGAAAGGTACTATCCCCCACGAGCAGTATGCTAAGTTTGGCGGCGCACGTGTGTATATCCAGCCCGCAAGCGAAGGTACCGGAGTAAAAGCCGGTGGTGCTATGCGTGCCGTACTGGAGTCGGTGGGTGTAAACGACGTGCTGGCAAAGGCAAAAGGCTCTTCCAACCCTCACAACCTCGTGAAGGCTACTATCGCTGCTCTCGCTGAATTGCGCGACGCACGCACCGTAGCACAAAACCGTGGCGTGAGCCTCTCTACAGTGTTTAACGGATAATACGTATCGAAGACTATGGCAACTATTAAGATTCAACAAGTACGCAGCATCATCCGCTGCCCGAAAGTACAGAAAGAGACTATGGCGGCTTTGGGCCTCCGTAAGATGAATGCCATCGTAGAGCATGAGGCTACTCCTGCTATCCTCGGTATGGTAAACAAGGTAAAACACTTGGTAAAACTAATTGATTAACCCTTTAGTAATTAAAATCATTATGGAATTACATAATTTAACGCCGGCTGCAGGTTCTGTGAAGACCGCTAAGCGTATCGGTCGTGGTGCCGGTTCGGGTCTTGGTGGCACTTCTACCCGTGGTCATAAGGGTGCTAAGTCGCGTTCCGGTTACTCGAAGAAAATCGGTTTCGAGGGTGGACAGATGCCTATGCAACGTCGTCTTCCGAAGTTCGGCTTCAAGAACATCAACCACGTTGAGTACAAGGCTATCAACCTCGCAGTGCTCCAAGCATTGGCAGAGGCTAAGAACCTCGAGAAAATCGGATTGGCAGAACTTCGCGAGGCAGGTTTCGTAAGCAAGACCGCACTGGTGAAGATTCTCGGTAACGGTACGCTGACCGCTAAACTGACCGTTGAGGCAAACGCTTTCAGCAAATCGGCTGAAGAGGCTATCACGGCTGCAGGTGGTACTATTGTGAAGATTTAATCGTCGGGCGATGGGATAGGAGTTTCGGACTCCTATCCGTTTCCCTTTCAAAAACGCAAAGTAAATGAAATTTATCGAAACATGTAAGAATATCTGGAAGATTGAGGACCTCCGCAATCGATTGCTGACCACGCTTTTGTTCGTGCTCATCTATCGTTTCGGTTCGTTCATCGTTCTCCCGGGTATCGACCCCACGGCTCTGACAGCACTTCATTCGCAGACAGCGGGTGGCT
>CAMFEN010000006.1 GCA_945949375.1 uncultured Bacteroidales bacterium
TACATTGAGCAACGAGCAACCGACATGGGGAAGCGCATGGGAGAGATGAGCCTTGACGAGATGGAAGCGCTTTGGCAAGAAGCCAAGCAGGTGTTAGATAAAGGATAAAAGACAAAAGATAAAGGATAAAAGACTTAATACCCTCGTCTCTGAAAAACCTGAGCGTGGATATTGTTTCGTCTTTTATCCTTTATCTTTTATTCTTAGTTCTTTTTACTCCGCCGTCTGTTGGATAATAAACTGTGTAGGCGAATACTTGGAATCGGATTGCACCTCAAGGGTGAGGTCTGTGGTAACGCTCTTGCGCGGGATGTAGCGAACGGGGAACACCGCCATGTTGTAGCCCGGTAGGAAACTCAGCGTACCCGCAGGGATATTGCTCTTGGCGGTGTCTAAGGCAAAGGCAATAGAGTCCAGCGCAAGGTATTCTAATTGCAGCGCAGCAGTGTCCCACGTAGTTTGAAAGCCGGTCAGCACATTGCCCTGCGCACTGATTGCGACTACCATCCGCACCGTATCGCCCACGTGGATGGTATCAAGCACCGCCTTCCCGTCGTTATCGTAGCGATACCCCAGCGTATCTTTCACCACCACCGTATCTGCATGCCCGCAACTGCGCACCGGCAAAGATAAAGCAATCTGGGGGCTGTACTGGGAGTTGTTCTCCAAATCACAAGACGCGGCAAGCAACCCGATCGCCATAGTCAGAATAACAAAATAAATCTTTTTCATACTATTTTTTAATTAGACTCAGGAAAATATACAAAAACTCTCCCTACAAAAAGCGAGCCAAACCGGCTCGCTGTGCGGCATAAAGGACTCGAACCTTCACTCTGTTAGGAACCAGATCCTAAGTCTGGCGCGTCTACCAATTCCGCCAATGCCGCTTGTATGGTAACGAAATCGGCTGCAAAGGTACAACATTTTTTTTACATATGCAAGAAAATACAGAAACTTTTTACCATAATCTGCCCAACGGGGTGCGCGTAGTGGTGCGTAGAACGGACTCCCCGGTGGTCTATGTGGGTGTGATGGTGGGGGCAGGTACACGCGACGAATTGCCTGCGGAGAACGGCATGGCGCACTATATAGAACACTGCGTTTTCAAAGGTACGGAGAAGCATACCGCACGACAGATTATCAACAGCATAGAGGGAATAGGCGGCGAGATTAATGCATATACCACCAAGGAGGAGACCACCTTCTATGCCGCGACGCTGCCCGAGCATACTACGCGCACGCTGCGCCTGCTGGCGGAGATGGTGCTACGACCTACTTTTCCGAAGCATGAGACCGACAAGGAGTTGGGGGTTATCATGGACGAGATAGAGAGTTACAACGACTCGCCGAGCGAACTCATCTACGACGATTTCGAGGGCATGCTCTTTGAAGGGCACCCGCTGGCGATGCCGATCCTCGGCACCAAGAAGACACTACGGAAGATTAGCGCCTCGCCTGCGAATCCGCAGCAGTGGATGCACCTGCACTATCGCCCCGAGCGGATGGTGGTTTTCTGCCAAGGCTGTGTCGCTCCCGAGCGTTTCTTCCGCCTCGCTGAACGGGAGTTTGGAGGGGTCGGCGTTGGCGAGAATCCATCGGAGAGACCTGCTTTAACCCTTATTAGACCCTTATTAGACCCTTTGCAACCCAAGCAAGTTTCCTACAAGCGCCACACCCATCAAGTGCATGCTATGTTAGGCAATATCGCCTACCCCCTCGGGCATGAACTGCAACTGCCTTTCTATCTCCTTAATAATATAATAGGCGGTGGGAGCCTTAATTCACGGCTCAATCTGCGCTTGCGCGAGGCGCGAGGCTTAGTCTATACCGTGGAGTCCACCTACACACCGCTCTCGGACACGGGCTATTGGTGCACCTATTTTGCCTGTGAGCCCGAGCATTTCGACGAGTGTCTGCGGCTCTGCCACGAGGAATTGGACAAACTCTGCTCCCATCCTCTCAGCGAGACACAGATAAAGCATGCGCTACAGCAACTACGAGGACAAATGGCGATTTCTTCACAGAACCAAGAGAGCAATGCCCTCGCGATGGCAAAGTCGGTTTTGTATTTCGGACATGCACCAACATGGATGGAAACTTATAAACAAATTGCATACTCTACCCCTGCTCAACTACTCAAAGCGTCACAAGAAATACTGACAACTTGTCATTTGTCTATTTTGACCTACGAATAGGCTAATTTTTATGTTGTACAACTTAAAAAATATCAATTTTATATCAAAAAATATGTTTTACAACACAGAAATGAAGAAAAAATGGCTTTTTCTTGCCAAATATTTGCACATACAAAAAAAAAGCCGTATCTTTGCCTGCCAATTTGGGATACAAGCGAAATCCCAAATAGCAAAAAGTAAGCAGTCGGAAGGAGATACTGCGAAAAACAAGTAAATTTGATAACAAAACTTTTAATAAACAAACGGATGAAAAAGTTCTTTACACTTATGGCGCTATGTATGCTCAGCATCGGGATGATGGCGGAGCAGCAGGTAAGCGGTGTGGTAGTAGATGAGAAGAACGAGCCTATTATCGGTGCAAGTATCGTAGTGAAGGGGAGTACCCAGGGTACGATTACCGATTACGATGGTGAGTTTTTCTTGACGGTACCCGATGATGCTACCGTGTTGGTAGTAAGTTATGTCGGAATGCAAACGCAAGAAGTATCCGTCAAGCGCAATGTGCGCGTAGTGTTGCACGAGGCTACCGAGGTGATTCAAGAGGTAGTCGTAACTGGTTATGGTAACGTAACGAAGGGTAGTTATGCCGGTTCAGCGCAGGCAGTAGATGCCGAAACGATAGAGAAAAAAAGTCCGTCTGAAATCTCCAAAGCATTGGCTGGTGAGGTGGCCGGTGTGCAGGTAGTAAATACAAGCGGTCAGCCGGGTACTAACGCTTCAATCCTAATTCGAGGTTATGGTTCAATAAATGCCTCCAAAACACCTCTTTATGTAGTGGACGGTGTGCCTTATGATGGGGACGTCTCTGCGATAGACCCCGGAGATATTGCATCTACTACCATTTTGAAAGATGCAACAGCTACTTCGCTATATGGTTCTCGAGGTGCAAATGGTGTCATTGTAATTACTACCAAAAAAGGGAACTCCGGTGAAGGTAAAATAGACGTGGACGTGAAGTATGGAGCTAATATGCACTTGCTTCCTCTGTATGAAACGATTAGCAGTCCGCAAGAGTATGTAGAGATGTCGTGGATGGGTCTATATAACGCCAGTGCGTTTAGTAACCAACAAGCACGTTACAAATACGCCAACGACAACGTGTTTGGCAGCAAGGGTATTGACCCCCGCTACAATCTATGGGTGGATGAAGAAGGCAATCCCGCTCAAGGGAATGCTCTTATTGACAACACTGGTCATTTCTGGCCCAATGAATATTCTTTAGCTCCGCAATATCAAAATATGACTTCGTGGTCTGATGCAATATTCCGTGTGGGTCAGAAAGCAGAGGTTACCGCTAAGATTTCCGGTGGTTCGGAAAAAACCACATATTATACGTCCTTTGGTTACCTAAAAGATGAGGGGTACTACATTGGTTCTGACTATGATCGTTTCACGGTTCGTAGCAACATCTCCCATCAGGCTAAGAAATGGCTGAAAGGAACGCTGAATATGGCATATACATACTCTTCTATGAATGCAGTGGGACAAGGTGATAATATGAACAATGGATTCGCATACGTGAATGGTATTCCAGCAGTGTATCCGGTATACCTTTACAATGAGGACGGAAGTATTCAACAAGACGATCGCACCGGTGGACTTGCATTCGACTATGGTTTGTACGAAGGCGGCGGACGTGGTTTTGGTGCTGGCATTAACCCTGCTGGCGCATTGATATACGATCGTGACAACACTATACAGCATCAGGTTACCGGAAGTGGTACTTTAGAGTTTAAGCTTTATAAAGATCTCAAGTTCATCGTGAATGCCGGTGTTCAATATGCGGGGGTTACTAATTCTACTCACACAAATGCATTTTATGGAGATGCTGCCGGTATAGGACGTGTTTCGAAAACCCAGCAGAATTTCTTTGCTTTCATGGCAAATGAATTGTTAGAATACAACACCACTATAGGCGACCACTCTATTCGACTCATGGCGGGACATGAGACATATTATGTACGAAATTCTGTTATGGGTGGCTCTATGGCTCACGTAGCGGCAACATCAGGAGATAATGTGCTGGAGTGGGGAAATGCAGTTCAGATGTCAAGCATGAGCTCATACACATTAACCCAAACTTTGGAGTCATATTTGGCAACGGCATCCTACACGTACAACGAACGCTATGGCATCACCGCCAATTATCGTGCCGATGGTTCCAGTAAGTTTGCCAAAGGGCATCGTTGGGGACATTTTGGTTCAGTAGGTGCTATGTGGATGTTTACCAACGAAAATTTCATGGAGCCGGCAAAAGAATATCTAAAAGATGGCAAGTTACGTCTCAGCTGGGGTGTCTTGGGTAATGAGGGAGGCATCAATGCCAATCTATATCAAGATCAATATAGCATCGAATATGTAGATGGTGAGGTAGCGTACGTATGGGGATATAAAGGTAATCCTAATTTGACATGGGAACGCGCCCAAACCATAGATTTAGGTCTGGAATTTAGCATCTCTAAGTACTTGGATGCGGAGATTGATTATTTCTACAAATATACCGACAATTTGCTTTTCCAGCGCTATGTGGCACCTTCATTAGGTTATTCGTATGAATACATAAACGATGGTGCGCTTGAGAACCAAGGTGTTGAGTTGCAACTGAATATTCACGCATTGGATACTCGTAATGTCAAACTAAATGTTCGTCTCAATGGCTCACACTATATGAATAAAGTGAAGAGGTTGCCTGATTACATCTCATCGGAAACAGAGATGATTATGAATGGCGGCATGGCAGTAGGACATAGCTTATTCGAGTATAACTTACCCACATACGCCGGCGTGGATGAAGAAACCGGTCAAGCTATGTACGTTGGCTACTACGATGCAAATCTCGGTTCTTGGGGCACCAGCAGTTCAGCAGACATTCTGCAAACTACCGGACGGAATGGAAATAATTATATCAGTAACGTATATGAGTATAAAAAGAAATATCCAGAAGCGGACATTCAGACCGTTAATGTAACGGGTTCCGAATCTCCCTATGCGGGTTCTGATTATACCGGCTTGTTAGCAACCCCCGATTTCTCAGGAGGTTTTGGGGTAGATTTGGAAGCCTATGGTTTTAACTTATCTGTATCCTGTTCGTATGGTATCGGAGGCTATGGATATGACAATACCTATGCTATGCTGATGCACTCCGACCAGGCCGGTAGCTACAACTGGCATGTTGATATGCGTAATGCATGGAATGACTTAATGTCAGCAGAAGAAAAGGCAGCCGTAGCTGCACAAGGAGTTGCAGGTGTTCCGCGCTTATCTAATGGTGCAGATAGATATGCCAATATGGCATCTACCAGATTCTTAACCTCCAATTCATATTTGTCGCTCAACAATATCCGATTGGGATACACATTCCCCAAAAAATGGATGGAAAAAATAAAGTTTAACTCTTTGAGTATTTACGTTACTGCAGATAATCTTGCAATTGCTTCGGCTCGCAAGGGTTATAACCCGATGGTTAGCTTGACCGGTTCTTCTGATGCATATCAGTACACACCGCTATCAACTATTATGGGTGGCATTAAGTTCCAATTCTAATGAAAGGGGTCATAATTATGAAAACAAAACAAATAGTATTAGGAATCATTTGCATGGTTTGTTTGGCAGGTTGCTCCGATAACTTTCTATCCAAAGAGCCTTACAGTAGCACTCTTACACAAGCGCAATACGAACGTTTATCCAACACAATGGAGGCTTCTATGCGAGGAGTCTATTCCACATTGTACGCATACAGCGACCATGACCAATTTGGCAAGCGTTCCATTGACATGTACTGCGATATCACTTCTAGCGATATGGCACTTACATCCCAACGCTATGGCTGGTTTGGGTCTGATGAAGCCGGTATGTCCGCCACAGGTCGAACAGGCTATATTTGGGTTATCAATTATTCTACTATGCGAAATATCAATAAGGTCATAAAATTAGTAAACGATCAATCAGACCTATTGAGCCGTATCGCAGAATTTGGCTTACCCAACACGTACAATTCAAAAAAAGAAAGCTACTACACAATAGGTGCTTTAGGCGACACTTTGGCTTCTTTCTCTACCTCAGAAGCTAACACCGCGTACATTTATGCGCAAGCATTGACCATGAGAGGTTATATATATAGTCAGATGATTAACTTATATACCCTACCAGCATGGCGAATTGCTCAGGAGGGGGGAACCCTTGGCTCAACGATAGCATTTCCCGTATATAACGAGACGAATATGGACGAAGCCCAGCCTTTAGCTTCTGTAGAAGATGCCTATAGTCAGGTGGAAAATGACTTGGAAAATGCAATTGCTTATTTTGAGGCTTTCGGAGAAACCAACCAACGTACTACCAAATTGGAAGTAGATGTCAATGTGGCTCGCGGATTGTTAGCATACTCTTACCTAAACAAGGGTAACCAATATGGTCCGAGCAAAGAACCATACAAAAATGCGCTAAAGTATGCAAAGGAAGTCATTGCTTCCGGTGACTATAATGTTCTTCCAAATGCAGAAGTATTAACCAATGGCTTTAATAATGTAAACTCAAAAAACTGGATGTGGGGACAAGATGTTACCACGGAGACAGCTACCGGTTTGGGGTCATTCTTTGGGCAGGTGGATATCCATAGTTACTCATACGCATGGGCGGGTGATACCAAAGCTATTGACGCAAATTTGTATGACCTGATACCTACTTTCGATATTCGCAAGCAATGGTTTAACGATGGTACTAAAGATTCTAAATTCCAATACACTCCTGACAAGAAATTCTTCTCTGAAAAGAACCCAACGAGTACAGAAGATATGGATATAGATCGAGAGTGGCTTTCTGATAATGTGTTTATGCGCTATGAAAGTATGTATCTCATTGCCGCAGAGGCTTCCTATCGTATTGGTGAAATGGAAGATGCCAAGACTTATTTGACAGCGCTGACCGATGAACGTGTTTCTGCGGATTTGCAAGCAGAATATGACGCTTACAAAGCAGGGCTAAATGCTAACAATCTGCTAAATGCCATTGAGTACAACTGGCGTGTAGAGATGTGGGGAGAAGGCTATGGTCTGCAAACCCTTCTTCGGTTAGGTAACGATGTGATTGATACTAACAATAAACGAAAACGGGGAAAGAATCATTGTCTCAACAGCGGTGCGGAAATAGATCCAACCTCCTATCAATATACATTTATTATTCCAAGTAGCGAAACATCTTATAATCCCGCAATAAACGGGGGTACAAAATTAGATTAACAATTACTAACCATTAATTTTTAGAAATTATGAAAACAAAATTCTTCAGCATCATGTTGCTATGTGCAGCAGTTGCTTTTGTAAGTTGCGATCCTAAAACGCCTACACCAGATCAACCCGGAGGTAATGGTGATACCGATGGAGTAGAAGGTATCGTAGTAGAACCCAGTGAGTTAACTCTTTCAATTGGTGAATCTACTCGTCTTTCCTACAAGTTGCTCCCGGAAGGAGTATCCAGTACAGCTGTAACATGGGCTACTTCTGATTCCACGATTGTATCTGTAACCAACAAAGGCTATATTGAAGCGCTGGATTACGGAACTGCTAATATTATTGTTTCCTGCGGTCAGTTTAGCGACACCTGCGTAGTTACTATCAAAACGTACTACGAGAACCTGCTGTTTACCAATGCATTGCTTTTTGATATTGATACAACGGCATATGATCCTTCTAAGACCTATATCATCACAGAGAGCACCGGTAAGAAATTTACCTGCTATCTTGCAGAGGCGGAATATTGGTTGTGCGCTGATGGTTTCTATGTGAACAATTCGGGCGAATTGGATGGTAGCACTTATGCTTCTTATATCAGTGTGAAAGCCCCGTTCTTCTATGGACCTAAATGGATGAATGGCGGACAAGGTGCGTCGTTTGTATTGGGAGACTGGAGTATTGGTTATAACAAAGCTGATACAATAATGCCTCAAGATGCAAAGAGCGGTGCCGTAGATGAAACTGCTTATATGGCAGCTTTACACCAATTTACCGAAGATTATAATGCGGCAGTGAAAGCAAACGATAAAAGCCAACTTTCTGCTGCTTATAAAAACCTCGCTGTTGCTGCAGAGGCCATTTCCGGGACAGTACTTGAGACTATGGAGTGGCATACAACAGCAGAGGGCTACCCCGAAAATAGCTATTATAGTTCTTACATTCCTGACGGACTGATTACAGAAGGATATTTCGGCGTTTATGAAACGACATCTCCTGTATCTGATTATATGTTCCCTATTGAGTATAATATCATTCGCTTCAAACCGTTTGGCGGTGCTTGGGGAGGAGATTTTGAACAAGACTCTGAAACCGGTATTATTACTTGGGTGAGTGAGGCTATGCAATACGATGATGTGATTGAGTACACATACGGCGAACTTCCTACCGGCGAGGCTGCACCCCGTCTTGTAGAACTGAATGTTCCTATCATCAAACAAGATTGCCCTGCTTTAGCCAAAAAATTAGAGGCAATGCGCGATATGAATACCCTTCATATTAAGAAATAAGTATATCATTGATTATCAGCACAAGACCGTCAACGATATTGTTTGGCGGTCTTGTGTTCCAAATATAAGATATATGAAAAACCGTACTTGTCTTATACTATCATTGTTGCTGTTCTTATGTAGCATTTTGCCTTCATGGGCAGTAATAGCCACTCCGGAACCTATACCATATACCAATTCGGATGGTTCCATAGATTATGTATATTTGAGAGGAGACGAGTATGGTCATTACTTAACTACCCTATCCGGAAAAATTATAGAAGGCTCTTATGTCGGTGCAGATATTAATGCAGATACCATACGAATAAACCATAAGAATGCCCCACAAAAAGAATTGGTAAATAGTTACGTTCCCTCCTCCGGCACGATACGCATTCCTGTTGTATTAGTGAATTTTACGGATGAACAATTTACCTTGTCAGATCCTGTTGCTAAATTCAAAGATTTCTTCAATGGGAAGGGAGGTAGTCATCCCAGCGCCACCGGCTCTGTGCAAGAATATTTCAAAGCCTCATCCAACAACGCACTAACTATCATTTACGATGTATTTGGTCCTTATAACTTAGCGCATGAAATGGCTTATTACGGAGCCAATACATCATCATCTCATGATAAGAATGTTAGCGAGCTTGTCATAGAAGCAGCTACTTTAGCAAGTGCGGCAGGAGTTGATTTCTCTATATATGACAATGATTTTGACGGTAATGTGGATAATATATCTATCATAGTAGCCGGTCATAATGAGGCAGAAGGAGCAAGTGCCAACACCATCTGGCCACACTATAACATGGTCAATAGCAGCAATCAGTTTAGTGGAAAGTACCTTAAAGGATATTTGGTTATCTCTGAATATTGCAGTTCTAAAGGTAATACGCAAGCGGGTATAGGTACATATTGTCATGAGTTTGGACATGCTTTAGGTCTTCCAGATTTATACAACACTGTGGAGAGCGAGACATACACAGTTGGCTCATGGGATGTAATGTGTACAGGAAGCTACAACAATAGCGGAAACACACCACCTACCTATACCGCCTTTGAGCGATTTGCCATGGGGTGGTTAAAGCCCGAACAATTGAGTACTGCCGGTTTATGCTCCCTTCTCCCAATAGAGACATCAAACAAGGCTTATTTGATTGCTTCCTCAGAACATAACTTGCTTCCCTTAACTCCTTCCCCGAATGAATATTTCCTTATTGAGAATCGTCAAGCAATAGGGTGGGATTCATACAATGGGGCTCTTGTTGGCACGGGCATGATGATTTCACATATCACCTTTTCATATAATAATTGGCAATACAATACATTTAACAATAGTAACCCTTTGGGGTATGCTATCGTTAGTGCTAACGTGCCAAATCCTATTCGAAGCACGCCCGCAGATCTTTTCCCCGGGACCGGTGATATTACATCATGGATGCCAACTTACAATGATGGCACAGTGATGACAAGCCAGGCTATCACAAACATAAAGGTTCAAGATGATAATAGTATTTCTTTCCGTTTTGGGCAACAAGCAAACAAAGGATTCTTTTTTATACCGGAAATATCGGATATTCTCACTACTACCTACGATGGCGGGATTGTTTCTATGGAGGTAGATACAGTTAGTGTAGTTACTAAAAATATAGAATCAACGAAATATAAGATCTACTGCACCTCACAATATTTCGAATATAGTATTGATAACGGGGAAACATGGCATACCAAAAGCGATACCCTAACAAGGATAATACCTGAGGACAAATATGATTCTGTTGCACTACTCATACGCTACATACCTCGTAAGCAAGAATGCACATCAAGGAAAGCCTATATCACCGTTGAGTCGGAAGATGAACAATATGCTAATCAACTGCAAATAGAAGGTTACTCTCCACGTCCCATATACATTCATCAACCACAACTGCTCGACCCAATAAATATATCTTCCACATCGTTCACTGCTCAGTGGGAACCACAAGAAGACGCAGACTTTTACTATCTAACTCTTTACTACCATACAGACGAACAGAGTACCTATGTTCAAGATTTTAGTAACTTTTCAACTATAGAAGACATTAAGGAACAAGGTTGGAATGCAAACTTCGCTGATCAGACACAATCTATTTCCTATTCGGGCAAAGCAATTGTTTTTACTCAAACCGGACAACAAATAACCTCATGCCCATTCCCTTCATCTCCATCGTCTATCCATTTTTGGGTATCGAATAATCTCACTTCTACCATATCTTCTTCCACAACCGGCGGCATATTCAAGGTAGAAGGATGGGAAAACGGACAATGGCATATCATAGCTACTGTTCCTGTAAAGACTACGACTAAGAATGTCACCAAACAATATTCCTTCTCTGAGGAAAAATACACACAGTTTCGTATTACATACGAACATGAAGGCGGTAATGGAAGTTGTGTAATCGATGATTTCACCGCGACATTTGACAAAACAACACATTATATTTGTCAAGGAACAGAACGTGAATTGTCCGGTAGTACATATCGGGCTATCTTTCGAGACCTCATGCCCTCAACCACATACTATTTTGCTGTACAAGCATACGAATATAAAAAAGAAAGCTGTGAAGAACATTTCTCCCCATTGTCTGTCGTACAAGTCATTTCCACCCTGTCCGAAAACAATGTCGGTCAAGAAATGGTTGTACAGCGCACACAAGACGGACAATATTTTGTAGAATTGCCGGAAATTGCTGATGGACTACAAGAACTCTTAATATTCAACCTTCAGGGAGAACTAATGGAATCTTTCTCCATTCCGTATGGAAGTATTAGTGTGTTTATTCCAACCCAACACTTGCTTAAAGGAGACATGTATATTCTCAAACTCAAAGCAAAGTCCTCCAAACTACAACGTAAATCTGCTTATGGTAAAATGATTTATTAATACTTACAAAGAAAGGCAAGCACTATGAAACACAGGCTTATCTTAGTTGGACTCATCACAACTACCTCGTTAACACTATTCGCTCAGAATAGTTTAAAACCATACTATTTGGACAATCCTTCATCTACAACACAACTATTATCACAAGAGCAAGAAGGTTTTCTTAACTTTTACCAAAAAGCTACGCAAGAGATTGCTAGTGGCGAGCCAGTCTCAAAATTCTTCTCTGTATCTTATGCAGAGGATATAACAGACGAGCAAGAGCCATTACTCGGAAAGATTTCCTTTGATCAAGGTGAGCCCTACAACAATCTGTGTCCTATTGTGAATGGGAAGCGCGCTGTAACGGGTTGCGTAGCAACAGCTATGGCTTCTGTAATGGCTTACTATCGTTTTCCAAATAATGGGAAAGGGAGCGTAACCTATAGTGGGGGTGATGCAGGAGCTCAAACTATTAATCTTGAAGACTACGCATTTAAGTGGAACGATATTCTCCCGCATTATGTATACGGGAATTATACTGAAACTCAAGGAAATGCAATAGCATCGCTTATGCTGGCATGCGGAGCTTCTTTGAATATGCAATACAGCGCAGATGGAAGTGGAATTTTCACAGAAAAAGTTCCAAGTGCATTAAAAAACAATTTCAATTTTGATTCTAACGTAGCGCATTATTCAACTCTCAATTATCCAGGGGACCCTGAGGAATTATTTGAATATGATTGGGAACCTACTATTAGAGAACAGACGAAAGCAGGTATGCCTATTATTTTTGCAGGCAGCCCTGCGCAAGGAAAGTCCGGGCATTGTTTCGTGATAGATGGTTATAAGGTGATCGACGGCGTTTATTATTACCATGTTGATTGGGGATGGAATGGAATGGCAAATGGGTATTTTTTGCTAACAAACCTAAATCCTGATGGTACATCATATTCAGGTTACAACTGCACAATGGTATGCAATATTAAGCCACAAGGTTGGACTTCCATAGATAATGTACGTCCAGATGATGCAGAGAAACTTATTTTCAACATTTTGGGACAAGTAATAGCTCCGCAGGAACGACAACGCGGTTGTATATATATCGAAAACGGCAAGAAGTATTTGTACTATTAAAATTGTCCACTATAGATTATAATTATAAAAACTATAGGTGGCTAACACATACCTCTCTATACAAATAAAACAAAGACTCATCATTGGGGAACAAGATGCTGATAAATACCTCACCATTGGCCTTGATTCAATCAACTATGACGCTCCTACGCGCGTGGTCTATGTACCAAATCCTGCAAACGGCAATATGTTGCAGATATTTGATTGGTCAGGCAGATTAGTGTATCAATGTGAGGTAATATCCGGTATTTCCGCATATCCTATCCCTGCCGAGCAAATGAACAGATGGGCTGTATATATCATTAAGTACATCGAGCAAAACGATAAAGGGGCACTAAAAATGAAGCGCAAACAAAGGTTTGCTAAGTTTATACTCTAAGGAATACAACTCCTCTATAAACTATAAAGCAACATCGACTATCTATTGGATAGTCGATGTTGCTTTATAGAGAAGTAAGAAGATGGTAGCACTATACCGAGATATTAGGCGTATATCCTACCCACTATGTAGTTGACCAATCGTTGGGGGAGGAGCCAATGGAGAAATGCAAAGAGGCGGTACTCAGCTCCGCCGACATACTGCGGGCGTGGGTGGCGAGCAGTGGCGATCCGGTAGAGACAACGTGCCATCGCCTGTGGTGACAGTCCGCGTTGCTCATCTCGCTCCATGGTTTTCACCGCTTGCTCGGCATGGGGGTAGGCTATCTCCGACTCTTCTTTATAGGAAGGGAACATTTTTGTTGTGGTGCTTGGAGAACTCACCTCCATTACCGCAGGCGAGACGCCTGCGTCCCCAATAGGCAGCTGCACTTTCTTGCGGGCGGCAGTGAAGCCCGTCCGCACATCGCCGGGCATGAGGACAGAGACACAAATACCATAGTCGCGCACCTCATTCTGCAAGGCAAGTGCAAAGGCATTGATAGCCGCCTTGCTGGCGGAATAGAAACTCTGGTAGGGGATGGGGAGTATTGCTGCGACGCTGCTGGTGAAGATGATACGTCCCTTTCGCCGCCGGCGCATATAGGGTAGCACCTGTTGTACCACCGCAACGGCACCCGTGAAGTTCACATCCATCTGTCTGCGCACATCCTCCACGGGCGTACACTCAGCAGGTCCGGATATGCCAAAACCAGCATTGAGGATGAGGATATCGATATGGTCGGTGCGGCGCATGACCTCCGCCACAGCGCGTTGCACACTCGCTTCATCGCTTACATCGCAAGGGATTGTCCCACGGCGCGACAAGTCAAACACCTGATACCCGCGCTCGGCGAACAAAGCCGCCACCGCTTTTCCTATGCCCGATGAGGCACCTGTGATAAGGAGGGTCATTTTCATGAAAGTTTATATTATCTGTTATTATCGAGAAAAGAAAAAACGAGAAGGAGCAAGTGCTACATAATCAAAGCACTTGCTCCTTCTCAATTAGGATTATCCCATAGGAGGAAAATTACAAGACATTCAGTCCTTTGAGAATCTCGGTGGTCTTGCGTACAGCTGCCTCGCTGTCTTTCAGACGTGCAGCCTCAGCCTCTGTCAGCTTGAGCTCAAGTACCTTCTCGATACCGTTCTTGCCGATGATACAAGGTACACCGATAGTGATATCGTGCATACCATACTCACCTTCGAGGGCAGCAGCGCAAGGAATCATCTTCTTTTGGTCTTTGATGATTGCCTCTGCTACACTTGCAGAAGCAGCACCCGGAGCCATCCATGCGCTGGTGCCGAGCAAGCCGGTCAGGGTTGCACCGCCTACCATGGTCGATTTCACTACCTCGTCAATCTGCTCTTGCGTCAGGAAATTGCTAACGGGGATACCTTTGTAGGTCATGTAGCTTACCAAAGGAATCATCGTGGTGTCGCCGTGTCCACCGATTACGAATCCTTCTACATCGTTAGCATTGCATCCGATAGCTTGGCTCAGGAAGTACTTGAGACGTGCGCTGTCGAGCGCGCCACCCATACCGATTACGCGGTTGCGGGGCAGACCCAGCGCGTGGAGTGCCAAATAAGCCATGGGGTCCATCGGGTTGGAAACGATGATAAGGATAGCATTGGGGGAGTAGGTGAGCACCTGATTAGCCACCGACTTCACGATACCTGCGTTGATGCCAATCAGCTCTTCGCGGGTCATACCCGGCTTACGGGGCATACCGCTCGTGATGATCACCACGTCAGAGTTAGCAGTCTTGCTGTAGTCGTTGGTAACGCCGGTAACAACGGTATCAAAGCCCATCAACTGAGCCGTTTGCATGATATCCATTGCCTTACCCTCTGCGAAACCCTCCTTGATATCAATCAGACATACTTCGTTGGCTACCTCGTTCACTGCCAACACGTTTGCACACGTTGCGCCCACATTTCCGGCGCCTACAACGGTTACTTTTGACATAATTGTATAGATTTAGAATGTTATTCTTGTTATTTAGCAGGCGAGGACGCCTGCGCCCCCGATTATTTTCCTATTTCGACCGCAAAGGTACTGCTTTTTCTTGACCCGTGCAAATAAATTTGCATTTTGTAAGGTGAAATAGACAAATTGCCGCAATGCAACGGTAATTTATTGACAAATGCGGTTAAACTCCTTGGGGACAGGTGTCTCGAAGTGGATGGTCTGCTCTGTGGCGGGGTGGATGAACTCCAGCACGCGGGCATGCAGGCAGAGGCGGTCGGCAGGCGAGAACTCGTTGCCGTGCCCGTACTTGCGGTCGCCCGATACAGGGTGCCCTTTTGATGCGAGGTGCACACGAATCTGATTCGTGCGTCCCGTCTCAAGGTTTAGTTCCACCATCGAGAGGTTTTTCTCGGCGTTCTCACGAATGACCTTGTAGTTAGTGATAGCGATATCGCCCCCATCGTCCACGGGCGAGGAATAGACCATCGCATTGCGCTTGTCCTCGGTGAGCCATGTGGTGATTTTGCCCTCTTTCTGCTCGAAAATCCCCTCGGCTACCGCCACATAGGTGCGCTTTGTAACCAGTTGCCGCCAGTAGGTGCGCATATAGTGCTGCAACTCCGGTGTCTTGGCGAACACCAGCAGTCCGCTCGTCTCGCGGTCAAGGCGATGGACGGTATAGATGCCCGCCCGTGGGTTCTTCCGACGGACATAGGCTTTCAGGATGGAGAACACCGTGGTCTCCGTAGAGCCTGGGAAAGTGGGCACCGTGAGCAGTCCCACCTGCTTCTCCACCACGATGAGGTGGTCGTCCTCAAACACCATGCGCAGTTTGGGATGGTGCAGTTGGATGTTTCCTCTGCCGCTGCTAATCACCACCGTGTCGCCACTCTGCAGCGGCGTATCGTGTCGCGTCTGCACCGCGCCGTTCACCGTTACGCGGCGCTGACTGAGGAGTTGCTTGACGCTGGTCTTTGCCATGCCCCCCATCTTCGATTGGATGAAGTCGAGCAGGGCGGTCGGTTGCTCCACGCGGAGCGTAGTATCGTCTTTTTTCTTGTACATAATCAGTTCTTGCGTAGTCTCTGCCATGCAACGAAGGCAGAGGCGTTAATAACGAGGTAGAAGAGGAAGAGAACAATGCAGTAGATATTCCCGAGCAGGACATAGAACAATATGCCCGCAAGGCTATAGAGTATCCACCAAATCCATGCGTCCATCTTCTGATAGATAAGCCAGAAGTTCGCCATCACGGAGGAGGCAATCATCACCGCCCCTGCCAGTTTGAGGAGCCATTGGTCAGCCCATGCGTCGTGGTTCAGCACCCGCGTGGTGAAAGCATAGTCCGCCACGATGATAAGCAGAGCAAGCG
>CAMFEN010000007.1 GCA_945949375.1 uncultured Bacteroidales bacterium
TATCCGATGGTAGCGTCGGTGCCCCAGAGGTCGTTGTCGATGGTGCCCGGGATACCGATGATGGGGACGTTGTATTCTTGTGCGAAGAGTCTTGCTCCTGTGAATGTGCCGTCTCCTCCGATGGCGATGAGCGCATCGATACCTTCCTTCTGCATATTCTCGTATGCTTGCTTACGTCCTTCGGGCGTTTTGAACTCCATGCAGCGCGCTGTTTTGATGATCGTGCCTCCGCGCTGTACGATGCCGCTGACATCTTGGGTGGTGAACTCTTTGATTTCATCATCGATGAGTCCTTTGTAGCCGCGGTAGATGGCTTTCACTTTGATACCGTTGCTGATTGCAGCGCGTGTTACAGCGCGGATAGCGGCATTCATTCCGGGTGCATCACCTCCTGAAGTGAAGACACCGATACAATTGATTTTATATTCCATTGTTATTTATAGGTTTAATAGTTTCTCTTTGCATTTTTCCATGAGCCAGAGTGGTGTAGAAGTTGCTCCGCAGATGCCGACTTTGTCCACCTTTTGGCAGTCTGCCAGGATGTCATTCGTCAGTTCTTTTTCACTACTTACAAAAACTGTGCGAGGGTTGGCTTCTTGGCAGTGTTGGAACAGCACTTTGGCGTTTGAGGACTTTTTTCCGCCTACGAAAATCACCCTATCTTGTTGTCGTGCGAAGTCTTTGAGTCTCTCAACGCGATTGGCGACATTTCGGCAGATGGTGTCATACCATTGGAATTGGATGCTTTCGCTGCATCGGTTTTGGATATAGCTGACTAAGTTTCGGAATTCGTCTACCGATTTTGTTGTTTGCGAGAAGAGGTATATATCCCTTTGAAAATCAATTTTCTGTGCTTCCTCCGGTCGTTCGATGACAATGGCTGTGTTGTTCGTTTGCCCTTCTAATCCAATGACTTCTGCGTGTCCTCTTTGCCCGAAGATGACTATCTGCGCTTGGCTGCCGGTTTCTCGGATATGCCGATAGGTGTCGCGTATTTTTTTCTGCAATCGGAGGACTACGGGGCAACTGGCGTCAATAATCTGAATATCATTCTGTTGCGCGATATGGTAGGTGCTTGGAGGCTCTCCGTGTGCTCGGAGCAAGACTCTCGCGTTGTGTAGCGTTCGGAGGTCGTCGTAGTCGATGGTTTCAAGCCCCATATCTGCTAATCGCTGCACTTCCTGCCCGTTGTGCACGATGTCTCCGAGGCAGTAGAGTACTCCTTTCTGCAACTCCTCTTCTGCTTTTTTGATAGCCGTTGTAACCCCGAAGCAGAATCCGCTACCGCTGTCTATAGTTACTTGCATGGTATGCTATATGGTTGCTTTGTTGAATAGGGAATAGATATGCTCCATTTGCTGTTCTCGTGTCATGTCGCTATTGTCGATGACGATGGCATCTTCTGCTTGTCGTAGTGGGCTTTCCGTGCGATGTGTGTCGCGATAATCACGGTCGTTGACATCGCGGAGGACATCGTTGTAGTCCGGGTGTTCGCCTTTTGCGATTAGTTCGTCGTAACGTCGTTGTGCTCGGACCTCGGGTCGTGCTGTGAGGAAGAGTTTTAACTCGGCATCGGGGAAGACGACGGTGGCAATGTCTCGTCCGTCCATGACTATACCTTTTGCCGATCCCATCGCTTGTTGTTGGTTTACGAGGAATGCTCTGACCTCTTTGATTTGCGATATCTGCGAGGCTTTGTTTCCTACTTCGAGTGTTCGGATGTGTGCCTCGACATCCTCGCCGTTGAGGGTGGTGTGCTGTGTGCCGTCGGTCTGCAAAGCGAAGCCGATCTGCACTCGTGTGAGTGTGTTGATGATGTCGGTTTGCTCGGTTATCTCGTGGCGCAACATATATAATGCGACAGCGCGGTACATAGCGCCTGTATCGACATAGGTATATCCTGCGTATTTTGCGAGTGCTTTTGCGATGGTGGATTTTCCGCAGGAAGAGAATCCGTCAATGGCTACAATAATTTTTTTCATTTGAGCATGCTGTTGATGTCTAAACTCAGACCTACTTGGTAAGAGAAGTTATTGCGTGTCATTTGCGACATGGCGAATCCGAGTCGGAACTTGTAGATTCTGACGCCTGCCCCGATGGCGAATCCTGCCATGGATCGTTGGTCGGTGAGGTGCATCTCTGCTCGGCGTCGGTGGTTGTAACTGAGGGTGAGGTAGAATCGTTCGCTCTTAGGTACGACGTCGATGGCGAAGATGGTGTGTCGGAAGAGCATGTCATACCATTTGACTTCGCCGCTCTCGAGTTCTCCCGTCATGGAGTTGTAGCCCGGGTTGGTGAACTCGTAGCCGAGGTTCCATCGCTGTAGGTTGTGGATGGTCATGGAGAGTCGGATGGGTGCGTGTGCGAAACGGTAGTTCAAGCCCAACTGGAGGTTGAGCGGCAGCATCTCGTGGTTGGAGCCTCCCTCGTGGGAGTAGAAGCCTTTGAGTTGCCAACCGATGTTCGCGAGGACTAAGCCCATCTGGAACGTGGAGTCTTTGGTTTGGAAATGTGCGCCGACATCGGCTCCCAAGGCGAAGGAGTGGTAGGATTCGTAGATGGAATAGATGGGCTTGAGGGTAACACCGACGCTGAACAGTTGCCCTAACTGGCGTGCGTACATGACATCGATGAGTATGTCTTTGGCGGTGAAGGTGCCCCCTGTCAGATTGCCCTCATTATCCGCATATTTCATTCGCCCGTAGTCGAGATAATGGATGCCGACGGCGAAGTAATTGGGTTTGTCGGGCATGTCGGCGTAGCCTTTTTCGATTTTAGACCTGCCGAAGTTATGCCCATAGAGTACGCTTCCGAACATGGTGCCGGGCATGTAGTAGGAGTAGTTGAGTTGGAGGACTTTGTCGGTCATGTCTCCGAGCAGCGCAGGGTTGCCCATCGCCATGCTCACGTCTCCGTCGCGTATGCTGACGTTGCTTCCACCGAGGGCGTTCAGCCTCGATGAGACCGGCAGATCTAAGAACGTGAAGACACTGCTACCGCTGCCTACATACTGTCCCCATGCGCTGCCTGCGCACAAGAGACACACTAAAATCAATATGTTACGTACCTTTTTCACCTACTTATCCAAATTAAGCCACAAAGGTACAACCTTTTTGGCAGATATGCAAGTTTTTACCCGTATTTTCGCAAAATTTCGACAAAAAATCCTCTTTTTGGGCAATACGCTCCTTGAATTTTTGTATAAATGAAAAATAATTTGTACCTTTGTGCGCCAATTAGTATGTGTTTGTGGCTTTTAGGTTAGGCTGATGGATGGGGCGCGAGGATGTACAGGATGGCAGATTGAAAGGATTTTGGCGGGATGGGTGTCATTTTGCTACTTGTGGAGAGAGGGGCGGAGAGGGCGTTAGACCTTTATATAGACCTTACTTAACCCTTACTCAACCCTTACGAAAATCCGACAGAAACGGGTATTGGTGCGGAGTGTTATTTTGCTTTGATTTTTGGGAATTTGGTACCAATGTGATTCAGATTGTATATAAAAAGAAAAAACATAAATAAATAACTAAAACAAAAACATTATGTGGTTAACTAACTCGTCCATCGGCCGTAAGTTCGTAATGAGTATTACCGGCCTCGCATTGATTCTCTTCCTGCTCTTCCACGGAAGCATGAACCTTGCGCTCGTCTTCTCGGAAGACGCCTACAATTGGATTTGCGAGATGCTGGGTGCCAATTGGTATGCCCTTGTGGCTTCCATGGGGCTTGGACTCCTCGTGCTCATCCATTTTGCGTATGCCATCTGGCTCACCATCCAAAACCGCCATGCCCGCGGCAACGACCGTTATGCCGTCAGTGCGAAGCGCGAAGGGGTAGATTGGGAATCGGAGAACATGCTCGTGCTCGGCATCATTGTTATCGGTTTCATCGTGCTTCACCTCTACAATTTCTGGTTCAAGATGCAGTTCGCTGAACTCGCCGGTATGCATGAGGTAACGACTCTCGGCGGCGAAACAGTAACTCCCGCTAACGGCGCTGCACTCGTGAAAGCACTCTTCACCACACCTATCTACGGACAAATCTACTGCGTCCTCTACCTCGTTTGGCTTGTTGCCCTGTGGTTCCACCTCAACCATGGCGTTTGGTCGGCTCTCCACACCCTCGGTTGGAACAACCTCATCTGGATGAAGCGCATCAAGGTGATTAGCAGCGTAGTAGCCACCCTCGTGGTGGGTCTCTTCGCAGTTGTAGTCCTCTACTTCCTCGGCGTAGGCATCGGCGAACTTTGCGCATAAGATAATCGTTAATTGTAAATAGTCAAATTGTCCAATAAAGATATGGCAACAACAGCAAAAGAAACGCAGATTATCACGCCCGAGATGGCGAAGATTCCTGCAGGTCCGCTCGAGAAGAAATGGACCAACTACAAAGACCATCAGAAACTGGTCAACCCCGCTAACAAGCGCCGCCTCGACATCATCGTCGTAGGTACCGGTCTCGCCGGTGCGTCCGCTGCGGCTTCGCTCGCGGAGATGGGCTTCAATGTACTCAACTTCTGCATCCAAGACTCCCCCCGTCGCGCGCACTCCATCGCCGCACAGGGTGGTATCAACGCAGCCAAGAACTATCAGAACGATGGCGACTCTGTCTATCGTCTCTACTACGACACCATCAAGGGTGGCGACTACCGCGCTCGTGAGGCAAATGTCTATCGTCTCGCAGAGGTCAGCAACAACATCATTGACCAGTGCGTAGCGCAGGGCGTACCTTTCGCTCGCGAATACGGCGGACTGCTTGACAACCGCTCTTTCGGTGGTGCACAGGTGAGCCGTACCTTCTATGCCAAAGGTCAGACCGGTCAGCAACTTCTCCTCGGCGCGTACTCCGCACTCAGCCGCCAAATAGGCAAGGGCAAAGTGAAGATGTACAACCGCCACGAGATGCTTGATATCGTCATGATTAAGGACGAGAATGGCGAGGAGCGCGCACGCGGTATCATCGCTCGCAACCTCGTTACTGGCCGCATCGAGCGCTTCTTCGGACACGCCGTAGTCATCGCTTCCGGCGGTTATGGCAACACCTTCTTCCTCTCCACCAACGCCATGGCATCCAACGGCTCCGCCGCTATGCAGATGTACCGCCACGGCGCTTATTTCGCTAACCCCTGCTACGCGCAGATTCACCCCACCTGCATCCCCAAGCACGGCGACTTCCAGTCCAAACTCACCCTTATGTCCGAGTCCTTGCGTAACGACGGACGTATCTGGGTGCCCAAGAAACTTGAAGACGCACAGAAGTTGCAGCGTGGTGAAATCAAAGGACGCGACATCCCCGAAGAAGACCGCGACTACTACTTGGAGCGTCGCTATCCCGCCTTCGGTAACCTCGTACCCCGCGACGTGGCTTCGCGTGCTGCCAAAGAGCGTTGCGACAAAGGCTTCGGCGTGAACAACACCGGACTCGCTGTATTCCTCGACTTCTCCGACGCTATCCAACGCCTCGGCAAAGATGTCGTAGCACAGAAATACGGCAACCTCTTCCAGATGTACGAGAAAATCGTGGACGAGAACCCCTACGAGAACCCGATGATGATCTTCCCCGCTATCCACTACACCATGGGTGGTATCTGGGTGGACTACGAACTGCAGACCTCCGTCAAGGGTCTCTTCTGCATCGGCGAGGCGAACTTCTCCGACCACGGTGCGAACCGTCTCGGTGCTTCCGCACTCATGCAGGGTCTTGCTGACGGCTACTTCGTATTGCCTTACACCATCCAAAACTACCTCTCCGACCAAATCGGCGTACCTCGTATGTCCACCGACCTGCCTGAGTTTGCTGCGGCGGAGAAGAATGTGCAAGACAAGATCGACCGCCTCATGGCTATCCAAGGCAAACGCTCCGTGGACTCCATCCACAAGGAGTTGGGTCTCATCATGTGGGACTTCGTCGGCATGGGACGTACCGCAGAGAGCCTCAAGACGGCTATCGAGAAAATCGATGCCATCAAGAAAGAGTTCTGGAGCAATGTCTATATCCCGGGCGAGGCGGGTGCGCTCAACAACGAGTTGGAGAAAGCCCTCCGTCTGGCAGATTTCATTGAGATTGGTCGCCTGATGGCTGTCGATGCCCTCAACCGTGAGGAGTCCTGCGGCGGACACTTCCGCGAGGAATACCAAACGCCCGAAGGCGAAGCACTCCGTCAGGATGATAAGTTCTCCTATGTCGCTTGCTGGAAATACACCGGCGAGGACAGCGAACCAGAGCTTATCAAGGAGCCCCTCGACTATGAATTCACCGAACGTAAAACTCGTAACTATAAGAGCTAATACGTAATTATCAAGATAGCGGAGGTCATCCGCCTCCGCTATCTTACTTTCTTTTACCTTAACTATAGTTGTATTTTACCTGTTCGTTACCTACTAACGACGATATAAACACGGCAACGACACGGCAACGACACGGCAACGACAGGTACTTTCTACGAGAGAGCGATATGATAAAAGCGTGAGGATATGATAACAGAGAAAGACGTTAGAGATGCAATAATGCGAGCAACAGGGCTTGTTATTGTTCGAGATAAGATTGAACTAAGTATAAATGATATACAAAAGATTATTGATGTATTACCTGAAGTGACGGGAGATTTCCCTATTACAAGTGTTTGCAGAGATGATCTTACGAGATATAATATTGATATAGATAAAGTCACAGATAGTGATATGGCGTGTATCGCCGATAAAATGTGTGATGATTATTGCGATCAATTATATTGGGAGTCGCTGGGTGTTATTGTTAATGAATGTATGTCTCTTCCTAAAGTAGGAGAAGCGAGAGAGGACGATGATGACTATAATGTATAATAAGGAATAAGCGATGGCAAAAGCGAAATTGGAAATACCTTTTAGCAGTGTGAGTGGCAGGCTTTCTGGCGACAGCGAGACATATGTCACTATGCGTTACGGTCAAACGGTGATTAGCAATTATCCGAAGCGCCGTGACCCTAAGAAGATCACTGCTCACCAAAAGGAGTTGAATACCAACTTCGCCCAAGTAGTCGCACAGGTTAAGGTAGAACTCTCCGACCAAGTACGCAAGGCATATTGGCAAGCAGAGTTTGACAAACACCAACGCGCCACAGCCAACAAACCCACCGTGCAACGCTATAAAACCCTCCGCGGTTTCACCATCGCCCAACTAACAAAACAACAAAAAACTGAGTAATGTCTCGAAGGATAGAATATATTATAGATGAAATCATGGATCAGTATATGTATGCTGATACTACTTTTCGTCCTTGGATTATAGGATTTAGTGGCGGTAAAGATTCAACTGTACTGCTCACATTGGTGTGGCTGGCACTCAAGAAGATGAAAGAGACAAAGCTTGTCCCATTCCAATTACGTCGTCCTATCTATGTGGTATGTAATGATACACTTGTTGAAAATCCAATTATTTCAAAATATGTGGATGATGTTCTTGGACAGATAGAGAAAGCTGCGCGCGAACAAGATATGCCAATATTTGTACGCAAAACAATTCCTAGATTAGAAGATACATTTTGGGTAAATGTGATAGGAAAAGGTTATCCCGTTCCAAATACTGCTTTCCGTTGGTGTACGGAACGCATGAAAATAAAGCCTACTGCACGATTTATTATTGAGCAAGTAGATGAGTGTGGAGAGGCAATTATTCTCATCGGAACACGTAAAGCCGAAAGTGCAACGCGTGCGCGCTCCATTAAGAAGCACGAACGTCATGGTGAACGTTTGACACATCACACACTTTTGCAAAACACATGGGTGTATGCTCCTATTAAAGAATTAATGCTAGAGGAGGTGTGGTATATTATCAATACTTTTCCATCGCCATGGGGAAGTGACAACTCCACATTATTTAATATATATATGGATGCCAGTGCGGATGACTATGAATGTCCAACGGTTGTTACGGATAAAAGTCATGGGTCGTGTGGTCAAAGTCGTTTTGGTTGTTGGATTTGTACGGTTGTAAAAGAGGACAAATCTATGCGCTCTCTTATTAAGAATGGACGAGATTGGATGCAACCACTTTATGATTTTCGTGTGCAACTGGATCAAGAGCGTAATATTATTGCCAATCGTTTACCATTTCGCCGTGATGGTCGCCCAGCTATTAATGATATGGGACCTTATGTATTTAGTTATCGTGCCTCAATGCTCAAAAGATTGCTACAAGTACAAAAGACTTTACAGGAACATGACCCAAAAATCAAACTTATATCTGACCAAGAATTGATAGCTATTCAGGTTAACTGGTATCGCGATTTTAACTTTGGTTACTCAGTATCTGATATTTACAATTCAATATATAAAACATCTCTCGTTATGGATGAGAATAGCAAAAACAAATTAGAAGCGGACTTGATGCGTGAAGTCTGTAAAGATAATCCAGAAGAAGGCGAACTTATAGAGCAATTACTTCTTTTACAAAAGAGTAAGTCGCTTATGAAACGCCGTCATGGACTGCCTAATGATATAGAAACTCGACTTAAAGAATTCATAAAGAAGAAGCAGAAATGATTATCAAGAGCATAGAACTTAATAATTTCCGCATCTATAATGGAGTAAATAAAATTGATCTTGCTCCTACGGAAGACCGCAATGTCATAATCGTTAGCGGTCACAATGGATTTGGTAAAACGACATTCTTAATGTCGCTTGTCTGGTGCCTCTATGGTCGTCAAATGGATAAAGTAGATGACTTATACAAAAAGGAGATAGATGAGAAAGGTGGATATGGTCGCTACATAGGTAATAGTTTGAACAAAGAAGCACAACGTCAAGGTAAAACACGTTTTTCTGTATCTGTTACATTTACAAATGTAGAAATTCCAGATACAACTTGTACTGAGATTACGATTATTCGTTCTTACGATAGTGCAACAAGTACAGATGATGAATTGCAGATTCTTATTGATGGTAGAGAGAGTGATTTATTTAGCGATCGCCAAGAAGAGGAGTTTTTTATCCGCGACTATATTCTTCCAATAGAAATTGCTAAATTCTTTTTCTTTGATGCAGAAAAGATAGTATCTTTTGCAGAAATTAACACACCGGAGCAACGTCGTGAGTTAAGTAAGGCATATTCTCAAGTTTTGGGTATTCAAAAATACGATACTCTCAAAAAAGAGTTAGAACGTTTGAAAGATGAATATCGTAAAGATGCTGCTAAACCAGAAGATAAGAAGAACTTTATAGACATTACAGCTGAGATTGAAAAAGCAGAAGGTGAAATAGAAACTATAGATCAACAAATTAAAGACGCAAAAGAAGAACAAGTACAATTGCGTTATGATTTTAACCAATTGCATGAAAAACTTATTCGTGAAGGCGATTTGATGAGCATTGATCGTTTGCATGCATTAGAAAGTGAACGTGATGCACAACGACAGAAACTAGATGAAGCCCAAGATGGTTTGAAAGATTTGTATAATTACATTCCATTTGGTCTTGCTGGTAATATTGTATCTGATGTAGCAGAACAATTGAAACAAGAAAAAGCTTTCAAACAGAATAAGTTACAATTAGAAGGAGTAGAAGAAAAAACAGATACTATTATCAATGAATTAGATCAAGCCCGAACTAATTATCAAGGACTTATTGATGTTAAAGTTCGTGATTTTTACGAAAAAGAGGTGAAAAGGCTTATTCTAAAACATTTCTATAGTGAATTTGATGCTACACAATTTGACGGATTCCAAACACTGCATGATTATACTGATATACAAAATGCTGCTTTTCTAGAGTTAGTAGCTAAGGTCAAAGAGAGCAAAACTGCTTTTGAAGGATTGTCGCATAGATATTCTATGGCGAAGGCAGAATTGTACAAAATTGAAAAAGAAATTCGTGAGGCAGAAAAGAATGCGGAAAGTGAATATATCCAGGGACTTCGTAAACAGAAAGACGATTTAAGTAGACAAATTGACGATATTTCACAAGAAATTGGACGTTTTGAAGGACGTATAGATCAATTAAAAGAAAAAATAAAGGCTGATAAACAACGCAAAGAAATACTATCAAAAAAAATAGATGTTGCGCAGAAAAATAAAGCCGTTGATGATGAGGCATCGCGTCTAATTCATACCATACAGAACTTCCTTATACGTTTTAAAGATGAAAAAAAGAAAGCTTTGGAGCATAAGTTAGAGGAAAAACTAAAATCCTTTATGCATAAGTCGAATTTTGTGCATAAGGTTAGGGTGGATATTCAAGGTAACGGAGAAGATGTTGACATTAATCTATATGATGTCCATGATAAAAAAATAGATAAAGGCAATTTATCTATGGGAGAAAAGCAATTATTTGCTTCTGCATTATTGAGTGCATTGGTAGAAGAAACGCAGTTGGAATTCCCAGTGTTTATTGATAGTCCAATGCAAAAATTAGATCCAAGTCATAGTAAAAATATCCTAACGAAGTTCTATCCAACGGTGTCTAAGCAAGTGGTATTTTTCCCATTGCTATTAAAAGAGTTAACCGAGGATGAATATACTTTGATTGAGAGTATTACAAGCAAAACTTATTTGATTCATAATGAGAAGGATGGATCACGTTTTATAGAAGTAAATCCATCTGAATTATTTGAAACATACAAACATACAGGTAAGAAGTATGATTATTAATATTAAAACATCCAAGGCGAATCAAGAAGTCGTTTCTATTTTAACGCAGAAATTGCCTGGTAATCAAAAGGAAAATATTATTGCACGTATTGCCTTAGGGTACTCATTGTCATTAGGTAAGCGTTTTACACAAGCAGAGTTTAATGTTTATGACTCTCAGGGTAAAGAATATAAGGATAGTATTTTATTCGATGCCGCAAACAAGGACTATTACGTTGCACTAATTTGTCAGGCATATGGCATCAATAAAAATAATGACTTACTTCCAAAGTATGTAAAATTACATGTGGATCATGGATTAGAGCAGATTTATTATTTGTTTACCAATCGTCCACAATATACCTTCTTTGATTTTCTAGTAGAGAATTTGAGTAAGGGTATTGATGCCATTGAAGATGCTCCTGTTTCTTTAGATGCTGCTAAGAATCAAAATCAGCATATAAATAAATCTACATTTACAGGACCTATCAATATTAAGATCGGTTATAATCCTAATACACAAGAACCTATAGAATTTTGCTTTAATAATACAAAATTATATAACAATCAGCATATTGCTGTTGCTGGTAAATCAGGATCTGGAAAATCACAATTTGCATTGGAGTTTCTGCGTCAGCTGACAATCAAGACGCAAGGACAAGTTAATTTCTTGTTCTTAGACTTCAAAGGTATCTCTAAAGACGACAGAGAAAAGATGTCAGAGTTTTTTGAGGTAACTAAGACTACATGCATTAATGCTCCAGATAGCCCATTCCCATTAAATCCAATTTCTTTTATTGATAATATAAACAAAACTAATAAGTTAGTAGGTGTCAATAAATTTGTGGATATTGTTTCTAAGTACTCTAATCTGGGAAAGGTACAACAACAAACATTAAAGGATGCTGTATTAGAAGCTTTTAATCGCCAAACAAGTGGTGATTATCCATCTTTGAAAGAAGTTTATGATATTATTTCGGAGCAAGAAAGAAAGCCAGATTCATTAACAGAGATAATGAGTCGTTTGACAGAATATCAGTTGTTTGAGTCAAAAATAAACAACCCAAGTACTTTTTTGAATAACAACTACTATCTATCTTTGTCTGGAGAATTGGATAGTACTGTTCGCTTTACTTCTGTATTCTTGATAATTAATTATATCTTCAATGTATTCTCAAACATGGGTAGTACTGATGTGAATGGAGATTATCGAGAAATGCGTTATGTATTGATGATTGATGAAGCACATGATCTTTTTAGGGAAAAGAAATCCTTAGAGATACTTGAAGTTATTTTGCGTAAAATGCGTTCTTATGGCGTTTCTGTATTTTTACTTTCACAAGGTATCGCAGAATACAATACTGCTAATTTTGATTTCTCTCAAGAGTGCGAAACTGCATTCTTATTGCCAATCAATGATATGGCAAATGTGAAGGCAATAAATAAGTTCTTAGGACTTACACAAAAAGATGGCACAACGGCTTTGCGCAATCTGGAAAAACTAACAAATGGTCGTGCGGTTTCTAATATGAAGGAATATCCACGAACTGCAGTTTTTGATGTTGTACAATACTATAAAGAAAAATAATATGAATGAGACATTTGTAAATATTCCTCTAGAAGATTTGTGTTTAGATTTATATAATCCTCGTCTTCCAAAATCTAAACAAGGTAAGGATGAAAACACAATCATAGAATATCTCTTGTTGGAAGCATCTACATTAGAACTCATGGAGTCCATTGGCGAAAATGACTTCTTTGTGGGTGAGATGCTTCTCGTTATCCCAAATGGGCAAGGAAAATATATTGTAGTGGAAGGTAATCGACGATTAACTGCTGTAAAGTTGCTAAATGATCCTACTTTGGCAAAAGTTAAAAAGGTTGCAACTAAAGAGGTTGCAGAAGCAGCAAAATATAAACCAGTAGAATTGCCATGTCTATTGTTTTCTAGTCGTGAAGATATACAAAAATTCATAGGTTTTGTGCATATTACAGGTAAAAAATCTTGGCGTATGCTAGAAAAAGCCCGATATCTGCACGATATTAGGAATGGAGAAGCTTATGTAGGTATGCCTCTTTCGAACGCTTGCAAAGAAATCGCAAGGATGATTGGAAGTAAGGCTCCTTATGTGAAGAAGATGTTAATTAGTTATCAACTATATGAAATTATTGAAGACGAAAAGTTTTATCAGATAGAGGATTTGTCTGATTCTACATTCTTCTTGAATTATTTTTCAGATGGATTGCAAAAAGAACATATAAGAGCATATTTGAATGTTGATTTATATTCAGAAACTCCGTTAGCGAATCTACATACAGAGCACCTAAAAGAACTCATTTTTTGGTGGTTTAAGAAAACAGAGGGGGTGTCACGTGTGATCGGAGATAGCGAAGGAATGAAAATGTTGAATGAGGTTCTTGGAAATGAAATAGCATTAAAAGCTTTTAAAGATGGTGTCACAATATATGCAGCATATGAATTGACAAACGATATCGATTTGCAATTTGAAAATAAGGTTAAAGAAGCATTATCTGCAATTGAACAAGCGGATAGGTTATCCAATCGAGCTAAACAATTCTATAAAGAATTAACAGAGAATCTGAAGACCATCTCACAAATAGCATACAAGATAAATGGATTTAAAAACCAAAGAGAAGCCAGCCAAGATGGATTTTAATGAAAAATATAACCAATGCATAAAGGCGTTTACAAGCATTGATGACCCAAAAAATCTCGAGAAGGATATAAATGGATATGTGGATTTCTTGGAGATAATGACTGTGTTCGCAGGGGAAGATGGTGTGTCTTATGGGGATATACTTGATCATTTTTACGGAATGCAAAGTGACGAACAAACAGCAGAAACAAATGATCGCAATGAAACATATGTTAATCGTGTATTTGTGTTGTTTGAAGAACGAATGTTACTATTTGGTGAGTCATATCCATTTTTGATAACAGAAGAAAAGGTCGTAAAACTTCGAGAGAATTTATCGAATTCAAAGAAGTTGTATATATTCTTATTACTATCTTCCTCTCTTAATATTTTCAGACCGTTCCAATCAGAATTAACTGCAGACTTTGAGGATGTTTGCTTAGAAACAATGAAATCTTTTTTGCCTAATGCAATTGTAAAAGCCTTTGGAGAGCATTCGGAATATCAAGGTACTGCTCGTGAAAAGATCAAAGCACTTGCAGATGATATTGGTCTGCCGATAGATACGTATGAAATATCTCAAATTGGGGAACGAAACGTTCAAGAAAGAGGTTTAGATATTGTAGCTTGGATTCCTCATAAAGATAATTGTACCAATCTATTAGTATTCTTGTGTCAATGTGGATGTGGTAAAAATTTCGAATCAAAACAACACGATACACGTAGATTTGAGAATTACTATCTTTTCTACAAGACGAAACCTCAACATACTTTATTTATTCCTTATTCTCTAATTAATCCTAACGAAAGGAAGTTTTATCACTCTGATTATGTCGAAAAAGATTATCTGATTTTTGAAAGAAAAAGAATATTAGGACTTTTAGAAGAAGCAGGTGATGCCATTTTCAATAATTTGAAAACAAAGCCTTTAGTAGAAAAGTGCATTACCAACTAACAATGTTAGTTACCGAGAAATCCTCGGCTACTGACATGAATTGAAAATACTGACATCACATGTGCAAAATTTGCACTTATGATATAGAAAAATAGAAATGGCACAAGAAGACACAAAAATACAGGCAATTTTTGAGTACGAGGGCGTAAACTATAAATATACTTGTCCATATAACCAATTGGATAGAAATTATGACGATGAAAACTACGCATACTTTCTCAAGAATATACCAAATACTGAATGTGGATTATTTGAAATAAATATACAAAAGGACAAGGAAACAGAGTTAATGATTGAAAACGGATATGTTGCTATATATTCTGCTCCAGAACAAGCCGCTCCCGATACAATCATATATGCATCAATAGCATTTGTATAAATAATTTGGCACGAAAGAAATTCAGTTAGTGTAAAAAATGCACATACTGACAAAACAAAACCCACTTATCGCAAAAAATGCGACAATTGAACCCCAAAAAGTAACGGATAAACAACATACAATAAACCACAATGTACACGCCACCGTTTACAATAACTGATGAGATTTTACGGCTTGTATCTGAGATTTCAGAGCGAGTTGGAGAATTGAATGTCATGCTGGGTGAACGCATGCCTTCTCCAATGTTGCGAAAAGAAAATCAGATCAAGACCATCCACTCGTCGTTAGCGATAGAGCACAACAGCCTCTCGCTACAACAGGTGACGGATGTCATCAACGGGAAGCATGTACTGGGAGCACCAAACGAAATACAAGAGGTTAAAAATGCGGTGCAAGCATATCAACTAATGCAGTCTTTGGATGCGTTCCAAGAAAAAGACTTGCTGCGTGCGCATGGGCTGATGATGGCTGATTTGGTAGATAATGCAGGGCAATATAGAAAGGGTGGTGTAGGTGGTTTTGCAGGCGAGCAGTGTATTCACATGGCTCCGCCGGCGGATAGAGTACCATTCTTGATGGCGGATTTATTTGAGTGGATTAGCACGACAGATACCCATCCGCTTGTTAGCAGTTGCGTCTTCCACTATGAGTTCGAGTTTATTCATCCTTTCATGGATGGCAACGGACGTATGGGACGCTATTGGCAGACAATGCTGCTTAGTCGTTGGAAAGGTATATTTGCATGGCTACCGGTAGAAACCATTGTAAAGCAACACCAACAAGACTACTACGATGCCATTGCTCAATCCGACTCGCAGGGAAATAGTACTATCTTCATCACCTTTATGCTGAGATGTATCCTTCAAACCATCAAAGAGCAGCAAAAAGTAACGGATAAAGTAGCGTATAAAGAAACGGATAAATCGGAGGACAAGTTGTTGAACATCATCCGGGCAACGCCCGCAATCACTATCCGTCAACTGATGCAGATGCTTTCTCTCTCAGACAGTGGGGTGAGAAAAATACTCCGTCGGTTACAGCAACAAGGACGAATTGTCCGTATCGGAGCCAACAAAAACGGATATTGGCAGGTTCAATACTAAACAAACACATAAACTAACATACAAATAACTTAATTCATTTAATTACAATGGACAGTTACATTAACATCAAGGTTCGTGTATGGCGTCAGGCAGGACCTAAGGCGCAAGGTCATTTCGAGACCTACGAACTAAAACACGTCTTCCAAGGGGCTTCGTTCTTGGAGATGATTGACATCCTCAACGAGCAACTCATCAGCGAGCACAAAGACCCCATCGCGTTCGACCACGACTGCCGCGAGGGTATCTGCGGTATGTGCTCCATGTATGTCAATGGACACCCCCACGGACCCGACTCCGCTATCACCACTTGCCAGCTCCACATGCGCAAGTTCCACGACGGCGAGACCATCACCGTAGAGCCGTGGCGCAGCCGCGCGTTCCCTGTCATCAAAGACTTGATGGTGGATCGTCAGGCGTACGACAAAATCATGCAGGCAGGTGGCTTCGTCAGTGTGAACACCGGCGGTGTACCCGACGCGAATGCTATTCCTATCCCCAAGCCTGCGGCTGACGAGGCGATGGACGCTGCATCCTGCATCGGCTGTGGCGCCTGCGCTGCCGCTTGCAAGAACGGCTCCGCTATGCTCTTCGTGGCAGCGAAAGTGTCGCAACTCGCACGCCTCCCGCAAGGCAAGGTA
>CAMFEN010000008.1 GCA_945949375.1 uncultured Bacteroidales bacterium
CTTCGTTATGCCGTCCGGCGCACTGAAATAGGTGGTGATGGTCTGCCCGAGCAACTGCCCCACGGGGAACACACTCGGGATGGTCTTCGTGCGCATAGGAAGTGAGTCCACGTATGCAAAGCGGTCGGGTGCAAAGTCCGCCAGCGACACACCGTCCAGTAAGATGTCCGATAGCAGGGCATTACCCGATATCGTGCGCGTATACTTTATTATATAGGTAATAGTGGTGCCGTTCTCGGCAGTAACAGTAATACGCTGTTCGTTGTCGTTCGGCTCGCTCAGCACCACGCGTTGCCCTTCACGCGCCGTATAATGGATGGCAGGCATAGGCATACCCTCGTCCAGAGAGAGGGTATATTCCGTTTGGGTCGGTTGGTAGCCGATCGTGTGCCCCTCGACCTGCAAGTCCGCCAGCGTAGCATCCGAGTAGAGCGCCACGGCGAAAGTGAGCGTGTAGGTATTGCTTGCTCCGTTCTCCGCCTGCACAGTAATCCCTGTCTTCATCGGCTCTAATCCGCCCATTATGATGGTCTGCGCGGGATGTCCTGCCTGATAAGTAACCACAGGCATAGTTGCGCCCGCAGGCAGGTTAATGGTATAGTTGGTGGTCGTAGGCACGAAGTCTACCACTGCCTCGCCGTCCAACAGGATTGCCGCCAAAGTGGCGTCGTCGCTCAGCGTGCGGCGGAACGCAATAGTATAGGTGGCATAGTCCGCCCCCGCAGACACCACCAGCAGCACGGTGTCTTGCTTCTCTAATCGTTGCACCGTCTGCCCCTCGCCGGCTACCCATGTCAGCACAGGGCGCGTGCCTTTGAAGTCCACCGCGTAATCGGTCTTAACAGGCGAGAAGTCCTCTATCGCCACATCATCCAGCAAGATATTTTGCAGTTGTACTGCAGTCTGCGCTGTTTTCTTAAAGAGAATCGTATAGGTGTTGGCAGCACCTTGCTCGGGTTGCACACGGATACGCGCTGTGCCCTCGCCATAGGGCGTGGTGATGGTTACCTGTTGCCCATTCTCCTTATCTACCGTAATAACAGGGCAGGTTGTGCTGGTCAGTTCTATCTCGTAGGCAAGCACGTTCTTGTCGAAATCAGGCAACGAGTCGCCGTTCAAGTAAATCATCTTCAGGAAAGCATTCTCCGATTTCTGCACCACGAAGGAGATTGTGTAGGTCCGCTTCGCGCCGCTGGGGGCGGTTACGGTCAGCGTATAGACATAGCCCTCTGCTATGCTCAGCACTTTCTGCGCCTCGTCGCCTTTGTCGTAGGTAAGTCCCGGTACTTCGCTCACGCCTTTCGGCAAGAGATAGGTATAGTTCAAGGTATCTTTGTGGAAGCCCTCCAGCGCCACGCCGTCCAAGTAAATCATTGAGAGCGCGGTGTTGCCGCTTACCTCCAGCGTGAAATGGAGCGTATAGGTACGGCTCGTGCCGCTCTGCGGACGCACGGTAATCTTCACATCGTCAGTGATAGCAGTACCCTTGCGCACGCTGATAGTCTGGTACTCATCGTTAGGTGTCCAGCCCACCTCAGGCTGCTTCGTAGTTCCCATCGGCAGGTTTATCGTATATTCATCCACCTCAGGGTTGAAACCCTCCAAGTCCACGCCGTCCAGCGTAATCATACGCAGCGTGTTGTTGGTCGCTTTCAGCACGGAGAAGGTGATCTGATAGACCATCGTCTCGCCATTGCCTGCCGTTACGGTAATACGCGTGGTACCGTTGAGCCCGCCGGTTACGATGCTTACCGTCTGATACTCATCGCCTTGTTTCACCGTGATTGCCGGCAGTGTCTCCGTACCGATGGGCAACTGCACGTTGTACTGCACTTTGTCGGGAGAGAAGCCCTCCAGCGACACGCCGTCCAAGAGGATGTCTTGCAGCGTCTTCACCTCGGACTTCTCGGTGCTGACAATGATTTTATAGATACTCTGGTCGCCATTGGCAGCCGTAACGATGACGCGAGTAGTGCCATCCAACCCGCCATCTTCCACCGTAATGGTCTGATACGGGTCGCCCGCCACATAGGTAACCTTTGGCAACTCCGTTGTTCCCAAAGGCAGGTTCACGTAGTAGGTCAGCACTTCGGGGTCGAAAGCCGTGATATACCCGCCCATCTGCAAATCGCTGAGGTAGGTATAGGACGATGCCTCCAACTTAAAATTCAACTTATACACTTTCGCCACGGGGTTGCCGGGCGTGGTTACGGAAATCTGATACTGCCCGCCTTCTACCTGCGCAGGTGGGGTATGGGTGATGGTCTGTGCACCGGCAGGATACGCCGAAACGGCTTCCACCATCGGCATGACGGTCGTCCCCACGGGCAGCGACACGCGGTATATGGTCTGCGTGGGGGTGAAGCCGGGCAAAGAGTTGCCGTTTACCTTGATGTCTTTCAACGTGTTATCCGATAGCAACGCCACCGAGAATTGTATGGTATAGGTTGAGGTGGTTTTCTTGTCCGCTGCCGTTACCACGATGGTTGCCTTGCCCGTGGTGGAGGTCGGTTGCGTGATACTTACCGTCTGGCCGTCCTCCGCTTTCTCGGCTGTTACCACCGGCACTTTGGTCGTGCCATAAGGCAACTCGTAGGTGTAACTCAGCGTGTTCGCACTGAAAGCAGCAATCGGCTCGCCGTTAACCGACAAGCCCGCTAACTTCGAGTTGGTACTCGCCGCGCGCACGAACTTTATTTTATACGTAGTAGTGCTGCTGCCGTCCTCCGCGCGCACCGTGATGGTCGTCGGCGCACCGTCTATCTCGCCGTTGGTAATGGTTATCTCCTTGCCGCTCAGCGTTCTACCTGCGAAGTTCGCCGTTGTCCCCGCCGCATTGGTCAGCGTACCTATACCGCGCTTCGCCTCTATCTTCGGCAGAGCGGTCGCGCTCTGACCAAGAGAATAGACTTGCTCGCCGGTGGTGTTGTTCGGGTCGAAGCCCTTCCACTCCTTGTCGTCGATATAGAGTTTCTGTATCTTCGAAGAGTAGATGAGCGACACATCGTCCACCCACAATGAGTTGCCGTCGTACAGCCCTGAGTTCGCGCGGAAGTTAGGATAGTTGCTCGCAGAGAAGATGATGTTCATCATCGTCGGGGCATCGTTGTTGAAGTAGTAAATCGGCACTTTGATGTTCGTCCACTCCCCGTAGGTCTTGCGCTCGCGCCACATACCCTCCGCTATCTGATTGGCTTTCTGGTCTGTACCGCACTCGTTCCCGTCTAATGCAATACGGATATCGCTCTCTTCGTTGGTCTTCGAGACCGAGGTGCAACTGCCGTTCTTGCCTTTGTACTTGCTACTCTTAGCCGTGCCCGACCAAGCATAATAAAGCAGGTAAAAATCTTCCTTATCGGTGTTGTTGCCCGTGCGCTTAATCCACACAGACATTGAGTCGGGGCGGTAGGTGAAACTAATACCGCCTTCCGTGCCCGCCGTAGCATACGACACCTTCGTCAGGCTCTCGATATACACCCACGGCTGACCCAACGAGAAATAACCCGGACTGACCTCCGTGATACCAGCGGCACCTATCTCGCGGTCTTGCACGCGCAGACAGTAACTGCCCGTATGACCTGCTTCGCGGTAAGCGAAATTAAACTTAAAACCAAACTGCGTTACGTTGCTCACATTCCAACTTGCAGGTTGTATATTGCCGTCAAACTGCGCGCCGCTCCAGTCCTCAAAACTCGCGTTCGGCAACTGTTGCGCTTGCAAAGCACCCGCCATCATCAGCAAGCAAGCACTGATCATTAAGTACTGGCCACTGATCACAAACCTCTCAAATGTACTCATATTAAGATTTTTCATAAGATTATTATGATTTTACGTGATTTTATTGTATTTTTATTTCCGGCTGCAAAATTACTGCTATTTTTCCATACCCACAAGCCACCACATTACGAAAAAGATTACAATTATTAAGAAAGGTCACCGACCAAGTTCTCGAGCGTCCCCGACTGCAAACAACTGCCATACTGACAAACGGAAAAGCGCTCCGCTGAAAGACTGATACATCTTAGAATAGTAAATCAGTCGTTCAGCGAAGCGGTCAAAAAGCGCGATGCACAATCTTTCAAAGGAGTGGTCTTTCAGCGCGGAGCGCGGTCTGACCCGCTATCCAGTCCGCCATCATCCTATGCCCGGCGGCATTGGGATGGATGCCATCAGCGCAGAGGTTCGCCTGATAATCGCGGCTCAGCAGGAACGGCGTGGTGATATCCAGTAACGGCACGCGCTCCTCCGCTGCCAAACGGAACAACTCCAAGTTGTACATATCGTGGTAGTTGCGCACACGCTCCACATGCCCTAACCAATCATACACATTCTGCCGCTCAGGCGCCGTCATGCCCCTCGTCTGGAAGTCGATAAACCGCTCCCCGTCCATCAGCGGAAGAGAAATCATCACAGGGCGACTCCCTAATTCCCTAACACGCTGAATCATACTGCGATAAACCTCTACAAACCGCGCTATCGGCGTGCGTGGCTCGTGCGCTTCACTCGGGTGCTCCGCTATCTCCTGCCAGCAAAAATCAGAGTCATTACCACCAAACTCCAGCACCGTGATGTCTGCCGCTGCCACGGCTTCTTCGCGCTGTGCCAGCACATGCTGACCACGCTCCACCGTACTGCCCATCTTGCTGAAGTTCTGCAAGTTCAGCCCCAATTTCTCCGCGCATAGTTCCGCCACACCCTCTTTCAGCAGCGTATATCGTTCATTGACCAATACCACACCGCGAGCAATCGAGTCGCCCAACAAAACAACATTCTTTGCCATAATACCTTAACATTAATTTACGTTAACAAACATACAATTATCGCTTTATGAACATATCATTAGCGTGTAATGATGTATTCTTTTATGCCTCCATTAAAGCCCATTAAAAGGTCTGGTGATACTCCGTTAATTAACGTTAATTTGACCATTAATCCTTCTTTGATTCCTTGCCATCAGAATTAGTGCATAATTAACGAACATTAGCGGTGAATATCAAGGCAGTATTCAATGGTTCTTTACATGGTCTTTAACGAAGAAAACGCAAAACATAATTACTCTCTTATTTCCTGCCACATACTATATACGGCAAATACAGGAAACAAGAAGACCAACAACAGGTTAAATAATAAATCATTCTTTTTCATAGTGTATTTTGTTTTTATCATTTACATTCTTTTAGCAGGCGGGGACGCCTGCGTACCCGAGCAAAGTGCATTCCGAAAATTTTGGTGCAAAATTAGTCCCTTTTTGGCAGGCGTGCAACAAATAGTGATTGTATGGCATGATTTTTGATAAAACATACCAAAAAGAGGACTAAATCGTCCATATAGTGACAAAATAAGCCAATTTCCCATTTTGTCACAACAAAGAAAATGACAAAATTTAGTCAAGTTATTACCCTCCGATGACCCCATCCGCTATTTTCCCTCCGTTGTCAATTCGGCAGGCGGTGATATCTGCATACACCGGACATTATTGGCTCGTACGTGCTATGAGTTGTACAGCTAAAACAGGCAAGGCTTGCGCCTTGTCCGCAGGCGAGACGCCTGCGTCCCCAGTGGTGTTTTCGCGTAATGGTGCGGCCTGGAGACCGCACCTCCTTGAAAGGTTCCCCTCATTACCGATGGTGCGGCCTGGAGACCGCACCTCCTTGAAAGCAGGCGGGGACGCCTGCGCACCCAGACAGGCACTTGCACATTCGGTTATTCAGAATTCACAATTCATAATACATAAGTCACAATACATAATTCATAATTTTTATGCTTCCTCGTTCTATTCTTTCCGTTGCTTCTTTGCTGACCCATGTGTTAGCAATACCGGCATGTTTTTTAATCTCTGTGTTTATCTATCGCTCTGCTTGGATGGTGGCATATTTGGACATGGGGGTGGGTCGCCTTACGCTCAACACTCTCATGCTTATGTGTATCATTTTAGGCATCCTCTGCGCGAGTCGTATTCCTATGGCGGCATGCCGTAAGTACCTGCACCTTAAATGGGTGCACTACGTCCTGTGGTCTATCGCTGAAATCATCTTGATGGCACTGTTCATGGGGCTTTATATGGCACTCATGTACAAGAATACCGAATTGGCCGTCGGCTCTATCTACTATTTCCCCAATGTCGGCAAGTGCATGTCCTTGTTGCTCACCACCATCCTCTTGCCTTACCTCTTTATCAACGCCCTGTTCAGTAACTTCCGAGAGACAAGCAATGCCGCGCAAGAGGATAACCTTGTGCGCTTCCATGATGCTACCCAGCGGCTGAAATTAGGCATTTCAGCCGAAGCTATCTTGTACATAAAAGCCGATGAGAACTATGTGAATATCTGCTACATGGACGGCGAGCGGCAGAAAGAGTATGCCTTGCGCAACTCCATGCGCTCCATAGAGCCCGTTATGCAGCGAGCGGGTATCGTGCGTTGCCAACGCTCGTATTTCGTTAATCCGCGGCACGTTACTGTGCTTCGCAAAGACAAAGAAGGGGCTATCGTAGCGGAGTTAGACACTGCATCCTCGAAATCCATCCCCGTTTCTCCGAAATACTACGATTCACTCAACCAACTATTGTAGGCTCTTGCGACTGCAAGGCATTGACGAGCATGCCGCAGGCAGCGAGGATGTCTTCGCCTCGGGAGCGACGGATGGTGGTGGTGATACCGTGGTCGGAGAGGTAGTCGCGCAGCCACTCCATCTGTTTTTCGTCGGAACCCGTGAAACCCTCTCTGCTGAGAGTGGGGGAAGAGTGAAAGCGGATGAGGTTGACGCGGCAGGGGAGGTTGCGAAGCAGGCGCAGCAGTTCGTTGGCATGGCGGATAGTGTCGTTTTGCCCATGCCAGCAGATGTATTCAAAACTGATACGGCGCTGGTGCGTCCAGTCGTATTGTTTAAGGAGAGAGACTACTTGTGAGAGGGAGAACATCTTCTCAGCGGGCATTATCTCGCGGCGCTCTGCGGCAAAGGGATTGTGCAGAGAGATGGCGAGGTGGCAGTCGGATTCGTTGAGGAAGCGTTGGAGGTTGGGGTGCCCAACGGAGGAAACGGTGATACGCTTGGGCGACCATGCGCAGCCCCATTCGGCAGTGAGCACTTGCAGCGAGCGGAGGACATGGTCGAGGTTGTCCATCGGCTCGCCTTCGCCCATATAGACGACATTGGTGAGGTCGGGGAAGTAGAGTATCTGGTTGAGAATCTCGACAGCAGGCAAGTGCCCGTGGAAGCCCAAAGTGCCCGTCATACAGAACTTACAGCCCATCTTACAGCCCGCTTGCGTGGAGACGCAGAGCGTGGCACGGTCAGCATCAGGGATATAGACGGACTCGATGTAAGACCCACCCTCGCCCTCCCTGCTGAGGGAGGAAATATGAAAGAGGTACTTGCGGGTGCCGTCTTGGGAGACGGCTTCCGCTACGGGCGCATGGCGGCCTGTGGTATACTGCTGCTTGAGAGCGTCTCTGCCCTTCAAAGAGATATTGGTCATCTCGTCAAAGGTCATGGCACGGCGGACATACAGCCACTCCGCGAGTTGCTTACCCGCGAACTTCGGAAGACCTACGCGCTGCGCTACTTCCTGCAACTCTGCCAATGTCTTGCCTAAGAGAGACTCCATGATTTACGAATTACGATTTATTGGGGGGATTGACAATGTTGATGTCCATGTGGGGGTAGGCGAAGCCGAAGCCTTGTGGGGGCAGTTCGGTATAGAAGCGCAGGTTGAGGTCGTAGAAGGTATTCCAATAGTCGTCAGTATGTACCCATGCCTTGGCGACAAAGGAGATGTCGTTCTCGTTGAGGGAAGCGAGGGCAACATAGGGGTCGGGGATGGGTGTTTTGGTGCTTACTGCTACGCCGGAGCGGTCGTGGACAGCAGGGCGAGGGTCGGCGGAAGTGAGAATACGGGAGTCGGAATGGAGTATCTCCTGAATGGCATCGATACACTTCTGCGCATCTACGCCGTACTCCACGCTAATGGTCCAATCGATACGGCGCAGGGGCTGGGCGGAGACATTCTCGATATTGCTGCTGAAGAGGGAGCCGTTGGGGAGGATGATGACCTTGTTGTCGGGGGTGAGACTCTTTGTAGAGACGATAGTAACCTCCATGACGGTGCCTGACTCGCCTCCGGCTTTGATGAAGTCGCCTGCTTTGAAGGGGCGGAAGATGAGGAGCATGATGCCTCCTGCGAAGTTCTGTACGGTGCCGGAGAGCGCCATACCGATAGCCATACCGCCGGCGGTGAGCAGGGCGGCAAAGGAGGTGGTGTCCACGCCGAGGGTGCCGATAGTGGCAAGGAAGAGGAGGACGGTGAGGGAGATGCTGACAAAAGAAGAGATGAAGGAAGCCAGTGTGCGCTCGGTGTGTCGGCGCTCGAAGACCTTATTCAGCAGTTTCTTTATGTAGCGTATAGCCCATGCTCCTACTATATAGATGAGCAAGGCGATGAGCACCTTGATGCCAAAGCGCAGTGCACTATCCAAGACCCCCTGCCAGAAAGTCTGCGGGTCGGTCTGGGCTTGCTGGAGTATCTGCTGCGTTACCTGCCGAATGGAGTCAGCAGGTAGCGGAGCAGGAGTCGGTATGTCTATTTGTAGGAGCATAGGAATAAGACCCATCCTACACCCTCCCTAAGTTCACCCCACTGCGCGTTGCTTGCGGGGACCCCACGAAGGGAGGGAATGGGTATTAGTTAGATTTCTTTTCTTGGATAAGGAAGACGGAGAGGGCACCGAGGAAGAGGAGGATACCGGCTACTACGAGCATGGCGGCTTGGGAGTCGTGGCAGCAACCTTTCAAGAGCAAGCCTCCGCAGAGGGCAGCGACGATTTGAGGCAGGCAGATGGTGCAGTTGGAGAGCCCGCGGAGGGTACCCATCTTGCTACTGCCTTCGATGGCATTAGTAAAGAGGGTGAAGGGCAATGCGAGCATGGCTGCCCACGCTGCACCGATGAGGGCGTAACTCAACCACAGGACATAGGGGTCGTGTACCCAGAAGATGGAGATGAAACCGATACCGCCGACGATGAGCGAGAGGATGTAGGCACCTTTGTTGCCTATCTTATGCTCAATAGCAGGGAGGAGGGCTGCCCAGATGAGGGAGCCGACTGCCTGAATAGCAAAGCACACGCCCACCCAGTTGCCTGCGTCTTGGAAAGCACTTGCAGCGGTGTTCACACCATCCCAGCCGAAGCATTGGGAAGCGATAGCACCGTTGGAGTATGTCCACATATACATGAACGCTGCCCAGCAGAAGAACTGCACGAGACCGATAGTTAAGAAAGCGAGGATGATACGCTTGTTGTCGTCCTTGCTGTCGGCTTTGGCGGTGTTCTCTTTGATACCGTGGAACTCAGCGTATTCTTTGGGGTCCATCTCACGCACAGCGAAGAAGGTATAGAGGACGCAGAGGATGAGGATGGCGGCACCGATGTAGAAACTCCACTTGACGGAGTCGGGAATGACGCCGTCGGGAGCGGTATTGGCGAGTCCAATCCACGTGAAGAAGATAGGGAAGAGGTAGCCTACGAGTGAACCTGCGTTGCAGAGGGCGGACTGGATAGCATAGGCAGTACCTTTCTGCTCCTCGTTGACCATATCGCCGACCATCATCTTGAAGGGCTGCATGGCGATGTTGATAGAGGTGTCGAGGAACATAAGGGAGAAGAGTCCGAACCACATGGCGGCGTTAAGCCCGAGGAAAGCACTCTGCTCGAAGGTGAAGTTACCCGCGTTGGGGAGGAGAATCATCACCGCCACAGCGATAATAGCGCCGATAAGGAGGTAGAACTTACGGCGTCCGAAGATGGGTCCGAGCCAAGTTTTATCGGAGAGGAGACCGATGAGGGGCTGGACAATCATACCCATGAGCGGGGGCAGAATCCAGAAGAAGGAGAGTTGATGGGGGTCTGCGCCGAGGGTGGCGAAGATACGCGAGATGTTAGCCGACTGGAGGGCATAGGCTATCTGCACGCCGAAGAACCCGAAACTGAGGTTGAAGAGCTGCGCAAACGAGCGGTTGGTTGATTTGTTTTCCATGTTTGTTTGATTGATTTTGTGTTGTTTATGTAATGTTTTGTAACAAAAATGCCTAACTATTTTGTTTTGATTTCAACAAATATTTTCAAACATTGTCCAAATAGTTTCTTTTTAACATGTAATTACCTTGAAACCGAACACTAATTTGTTGGTCTTTTTGTCCTCGAACAAGACCCTCTAAATCTCCCTTGTGAGAGACTTTTTAGCAGGCGGGGACGCCTGCGCACCCGGACAGCTGCGCTCGCCGGACAGGGTTTTGCTTCGAGAATCACCTACTAATCACCTACTAATCACCTACTAACCACAGCTTATGGTCTTGGCGGGGGTTCAGTAATCACCCGGTAATCACTCGATAATCACCCGTTAATCACTCGACTTTTACTTTGTGGTGTCTCAGCGGGGGTTCGGTGCGTGCGAGGAGATACACTATGACGCGCGTGAGTGGATACACTGCGATGAAATTAAGAAAGCGATTGCAAAGGTAGTACTTTTTTTTGGGGTGTGCAAGTTTTTTATTTTTTTTCGCTGAAAAAATTTGCGTATCTAAAAATTATTGCTTACCTTTGCAAACCTTTTAAGGGGAGGCACCCCGCCCCTACCCCCTCCCCGCGAGCGGGGCGGGGGAGTAGTAGGAGAAAGCATTTCCTACGTAGGAGCAAGCCCCTACGCTGTTTTATGCCGCCCCTTCGGGGCTTGGTGGTTATGCCATAACGATTTGGGACATTCGAGGGGGGCTTGTGGGTATGCCATAACGAAAGGGAATTTGAATAAATACAGAAAATACGTAATACTACCATATGTCAGTAACGCATGAAGAATTGATAGAGGCGCTGCAGCGCTATTTCGGCTTTGATTCGTTCAAAGGGAATCAGGAAGCCATTATCCGCAACGTGATGGAGGGGAAGGACTCGTTTGTGCTGATGCCTACGGGTGGTGGCAAGAGTCTGTGCTTTCAGTTGCCTTCGTTGATGATGGACGGCGTGGGGATTGTTATCTCTCCGCTTATCGCCCTGATGAAGAATCAGGTGGATGCGATGCGCAACTACTCGGATGTGCCCGGGGTGGCGCATTACATCAACTCGTCGCTGTCGCGTCCGCAGATACATGAGGTGAAGAAAGATGTTACGGAAGGGCGGACGAAACTGCTGTACTTGGCGCCGGAGAGCCTGCAGAAGAACGAGAATGTGGACTTTCTGAAGAACGTGAAGATTTCGTTCTATGCGGTGGATGAGGCGCACTGTATCTCGGAGTGGGGGCATGACTTCCGTCCGGAGTACAGCCATATCCGCGACATGGTGAAGCGGATAGGCAGGGCACCGATTATCGCGCTGACGGCGACGGCGACGCCGAAAGTGCAGAAAGATATTCAGAAGAACCTTGATATAGTGGGGGCGACGGTGTTCAAGAGTTCGTTCAACCGTCCGAACCTATATTATGAGGTGCGTCAGAAGACGAGCGATGTGGACAAGGAGGTGGTGAAGTATGTACGTTCGATGGAGGGGAAGTCGGGTATCATCTACTGCCTATCGCGCAAGGAGGTGGAGGACCTGGCGGAGGTGCTACGCGTGAACGGAATTTCCGCGCGGGCGTACCATGCGGGTATGGACGCGGAGCAGCGGAGCGCGAATCAGGATGCGTTCTTGATGGAAGAGTGTCAGGTGATAGTGGCGACGATAGCGTTCGGTATGGGTATCGACAAGCCGGATGTGCGGTTTGTGGTACACTACAACGTGCCGAAGTCGCTGGAAGGTTACTATCAGGAGACGGGTCGCGCAGGCAGAGACGGCGGCGAGGGGCAGTGTATATGCTTCTACTCGCCGGAAGATATAGAGCGGCTGCGTAAGTTCCAGAAAGACAAGCCCGTGAAGGAGATAGAGATAGGCAATCAGTTGCTGTTTGAGACACAGTCGTATGCAGAGTCGATAGTATGCCGACGAAAGTTGCTGCTGCACTATTTCGGCGAGGAGTACGACAAGGACAACTGCGGCAACTGCGACAACTGCCGCAAGACATACCGCATGGAGGACTGCTCGGAGCTGCTAGGGCTGGTGTTGGAGACGATACAGCAGGGGAACGAGAAGTTCAAGGCGGAGCATATTGTGGATATCCTGCACGGCAACGAGACGGCGGCGGTGTTGAGCTACAAGCACAAGGAGCTGGAGAACTTCGGCGCGGCGTCGGATGTGGACGAGGCGGTGCTGCTGGCGATCGTGCGGCAGGCAATGCTGAGCGGGTTTCTGAGCAAAGATATAGAAAGTTACGGCGACCTGAAGATTACTGCAGACGGGCGCAAGTACATGAAGCGCGGCGGGCGTTTTGAGGTGCCGATAGAGGTGAAAGACGAGGAGTCGGACAGCATGGATACGGGTGTGGCGACCTGTGCGGCAGCGGATGATGTGCTGTTCTCGATACTGAAAGACGTGCGGCGGAAGATGGCGAAGAAATGTGATGTGCCGCCGTTCGTGATATTCCAAGACCCGTCGCTGGAGGCGATGGCGACGACCTATCCGATCACGATGGAGGAGTTGCTGAACATCCCGGGCGTGGGCTTGAGCAAGGCGAAACGCTACGGGGAGGAGTTCCTGCGCGTGATAAAGGAGTATGTGAACGAGAACGAGATTATCCGTCCCGAAGACCTACGGATACGCACGGTGGCGAAGAAATCGTCGCGCAAGCGGCAGATTATCGCGGCGATAGATAGGCGCGTGGACTTGGACGAGTTGGCAGATTCGCTGGGTATGTCAATGGAGGAGATGCTGGACGAGTTGGAGGGGATCGTGTTCGCCGGCACGAAAGTGAATATCAAGTACTTCATCGAAGAGATAGTGGACGCCGACGAGGAAGAGGAGATATACGACTACTTCAAGAACGCGGAGAGCGATGACATCAAGACCGCGATGGAGGAGTTGGGCGAAGACTACTACGATGAGATACACGTGCGGTTGGTTAGGATACAGTTCCACTGCGATTTGGGGAATTGAATTTAGATCGCGCTACGCGCTGAAAGACCGCCTTCGGCTGTATGACCGCTACGCTGTATGACCGCGCTACGCGCTGAATGACGGATTCGGAGTAATCGGAGTTTTCAGAGTTGTGGAGAGATGTTTTATGCACAAGAATGAGATTGATATAGTTACTTTGGGTTGTTCGAAGAACCTTGTGGATGCCGAGCGACTGATGCGCCAACTGGAGTTGGCAGGGTATCGGTGTGTGCATGACGCGGAGGAGCCGAAAGGCGAGATAGCCGTTATCAACACCTGCGGATTCATCGGCGATGCCAAAGAGGAGAGTATCAACATGATACTGGAGTTTGCGGCGCGGAAGACGGCGGGGAAACTGCGGCGGCTGTACGTGATGGGGTGTTTGTCGGAGCGATACCTGCACGAGTTGGAGCAAGAGATTCCGGAGCTGGATAAGTGGTTCGGGAAGTTCAATTTCATGCAGTTGGTGGAGGAGTTGAGTGCCCTGCAGCAGCCGATGACCTGCCAACAGGAGCGCGTGCTGACCACACCTGCACACTATGCGTATCTGAAGATTTCGGAGGGGTGTAACCGCTTCTGCTCGTATTGCGCGATACCGCTGATAACAGGCAGGCATACCTCGCGGCGGAAAGAGGAGATACTGGATGAGGTCAGGTGGCTGGTGAGCAAGGGTGTGAAGGAACTGAACGTGATTGCGCAAGACCTTTCGTCCTACGGGCTGGACTTGTACGGGCGGCATTGTCTGCCAGAGTTGGTGGATGAGATGGCGGGCATCGCGGGCGTGGAATGGATACGGTTGCATTACGCTTATCCGACGGATTTTCCCGAAGAGTTGCTGGAGGTGATGGCGAAGCATGCGAATGTGTGCAAGTACTTGGATATCGCGTTGCAGCATTGCACCGACCACATGCTGGGGCTGATGCGGCGGCATATCACGCGCGCAGAGCAGGACGCGCTCATCCGCAAGATACGCGAGGCGGTACCCGGGATATGTATCCGCACGACACTGCTGGTGGGGCACCCCGGGGAGACGGAGGAGGACTTTGAGGCACTGAAAGACTGGGTGCGCGAGATGCGGTTCGACCGCATGGGGGCTTTCGCCTACTCCGACGAAGAGGGAACTTATGCCAATCTGCACTATTCAGACGATATTCCGCAAGCGGTGAAGGAACAGCGCGTGGCGGAGATAATGGCTATTCAGCAGGAGATTTCGCGTGAGTTGGAAGAGAAGAAAGTGGGGACGGTGGAGAAGGTGGTGATAGACCGCGAGGAAGGCGATTACTACATTGGACGGACGCAATACGACTCGCCGGAGGTGGACTGCGAGGTGCTGATAGAGAAACAAACACCGCTGGAGATAGGGCAGTTCTATCTTGTGCGGATTACTCGCGCGGAGGAGTTTGACCTCTACGGAGAGGTGCAATAAACACTTTAAATCATTATGACCATGCTTACAAAAGAACTGATAAATAAGATAGCCGCGAGTTCGGGTCTGTCGAAGAGCCTGACGGAAGATATGGTAGGTGCCCTCACTGCCGAGATGCGCGATGCCTTGATGGCGGACAAGAGTGTGTCGATACAAGGACTGGGCGTGTTTGAGGTGCGAGAGCGCAGCGAGCGCGTGAATGTGCACCCGAAGACCGGCGAGCGGCAAGTGATACCCGCCAAACAACAACTGACATTCAAACCGGTTAGTACCTTAAAAGAAGTATTTAATTGAGATAACAGGTGGCTGATAACAAACTAAATAATGTGCATTTGCGTCAGGCAATAATAGATAGGACGGACGCAACGGAGCGGGAAGCGAATTTGTTTCTCCGCGTGCTGGTAGAGCAGATAATAGCAGGCTTGCAAGGCGGTGAACAGATAAAAATCAATGGATTAGGGATATTTCGTCTGCAAGAGATGGCGCCGCGCAAGAGCGTGAATGTGAACACAGGCGAGCCTATTATCATCCCCGGCTACACGAAGGTGATGTTCGCGCCGGAGGTGAGCATGCGGGAGATGGTGGAGAAGAACAAGAGTGTAACTCCTATCGTGAACCTGAATGGTGATTCTTCGGCAGCCCCTGTGGACGAAGAAGCGTTGAGCCCATTGGAGAAATTAGGGCGGCAGGCTGATGAGATAGTGGGGATTTTAGCAGACCTTGGTCAAGACCCGCGCATGCGTTCGCAGGCAGCGGAGGAG